>NZ_SMJZ01000216.1 GCF_004348345.1 Nonomuraea longispora | reverse complement strand
CCCCCGCCCAGCTCCGGCGGTCCCCCGGCACGGCTACTCCCGTTGATGTAGCCCACGAACCGCTCCCGGACGGACGCCGATCCCGCGCGAAGCCGGGATCGTGGCCGCGTGCGTTCGGAAAGCAAGGCTGACGAAGGGGCCGGGACCGTGACCATCGAACCGAGGATCGGCCGGGGCGGCAGGACACTTCCCCTCATGTCGCCGAAGGTCCGCAGGTTCGTGCTGCTCGCGCACGTGGTCTCCTCCGTCGGCTGGCTGGGCCTCAACCTCGCCGTGCCCGCGCTGGCGGTCACCGGCATGACCACGGGAAGCCCGGCCACGCAGCATGCCGTCTATCGCGTGCTCGACATGCTGGGCGGGTTCTACCTGATCCCGTTGAGCCTGACCGCCTTCATCACGGGCGTCGTGCTCTCCCTCGGCACGTCGTGGGGGATCTTCCGGCACTACTGGGTGACCGTGAAGTTCGTCCTCACGTTGATCGCGGTGGTGCTCATCCCGCTGTCTCTGCTGCCAGGGCTCCGGGAGACCGCCGAGGTCGTGGCCGGCACACCTCCCGGCGAGTTCGCCGACGTCGCCAGGGGCGGCGTGGGCCAGGTCGGCGCCGGTTTCGTCTCCACCACCATGTACCTCACCTGCGCGATCGTGTCGATCTACAAGCCGTGGGGACGCACCGCGTACGGCAGGCGGCGGCTCGCCGCGTCCTCCCGCCCCCGGTCGATCGGGTAAGCCGGCGCAGCCCGAGGCCGGCGCGCTGCCCCCGAGAGCGTACGCGGCCGGCCGGGCGTACTCCTGACGGCGTATTCAGGCGATCCACCGGCGGACGACGTCACCGGCACGGACCACGGCGACAGCCCCGACCACGACCGGGCGCTGAGCGGCCGTGAACCTGCCCGCCCGGTGGTCCTGCTCGCCCACCGGCCGGTCCAGGTCCACCAGGCGGCACGGTACGACGTCGGCCTGCAGCTCCGCTCACACCCACCCGTACCGGCTGGGCCGGAGCGGCTTGGACCCCGGGCCCGGCTGGCGTGGGCCGGCCCGGGGTGAGGGCGTGGTCCGGCCGGGGGTCGCCATTCCCTCCGGCCAGGCCGTGGCCCGCGGCCCTTTCCTTTGAGGGCCGCTGTCCGAGTGGCAGGATTCGAACCTGCGTCGCTCCTGCACCCAAAGCAGGCGGGCGGCCAAACTGCCCCACACTCGGTCGCGTATGAGAAAGCCGCCTCGATATCCTCGAGACGGCTTTTCGGGAATCCTTTCAAGGACTATCCGGAAAGCCTCCGCGGCAGCTCAGGACGGGCCGCCGACGGCCGGATGGCGCCCAGCTCACACATGTAGCCGCCCTTTCTGCCGCTCGTCGTTGACTTTCTTACGGTAACCCCGTGACCGGCGTGAATGCCATCCATTTATCGCCGGTCGCGGTCGTCGTCCCATCCCATGCCGGCGCGCGTCTCCGGGGTGTCGACGCGGAAGCGGGGCAGCGCGTCGGGGTAGTTCTCGCGTACGTGCTCGACGAGGAACTCGCGTACGTCGCACTTGAGGTCCCAGGAGGACGGCGAGTCGGCGGCGCTCATCAGGGCGCGCAGCTCGACCAGGCCGTTCGGCAGCACGTCGGTGACCTGGAGCGTCCAGTCCTTCTGGTCCCACAGGGGGTTGTCCTGCAGGAACGCGTACAGCGCCTCCCGCAGTTTGGGCACCGGCACCGACCAGTCCACCCGCAGGTAGACCACGGCGAGCACCCGGCTGCCGTGCCTGGTCCAGTTCTCGAACGGGTTCTGGGTGAAGTACGACACCGGCAGGACCAGCCGCCGCTCGTCCCACAGCCGCAGCACGACGTAGGTGAGGGTGAGCTCCTCGATCCTGCCCCACTCTTTCTCAACCACCACCACGTCGTCGAGGCGGAGGGCGTCGCTGAAGGCGAGCTGGAGCCCGGCCAGCGCGTTGCCGATGGTCGGCTGGGCGGCGATGCCGACGATGGCGCCGGCGATGCCCGCCGAGGCGAGCAGGCCGGCGCCGAGCGCCCGCATCTGCGGGAAGGAGAAGAGCATGGCGCCGAGCGCGATGACGATGAAGGCGGCGGAGGCGATGCGGCGTACCAGCGCGATCTGCGTCATGATCCGCCGCGCCCGCCGGTTGCGCTCGCCTTCGACCTGGACCAGCCGGTCGAGCACGACGTCCGTCAGCGCGTACGCGGCCTGCACGATCAGCCAGGTCACCGCGGCGATCGTGACCAGTCCGAGCGCGTGCTCGACCGACGCGGCCAGGCTGCGTTCCGCGACCGTCCTGCCGAACATGCCGGGACTGATCACCAGGTTGCATGCCACCACGACGGCCACCGCGAACGCCGGCCAGGTGCAGTGCTCCACGAGGTGCCGGGCGAGCGCCCATTTACGGCCGATCCGGTTCAGCGCCCGCCGGGCCACTTCCACGAGGAGGACCGAGCCGATCACCGCGATGGCGAGAATCGGCCAGCCCGCCGGAGACTGCACCCATGCCCCCAAAAGTCCTAGAAAGACTCGTCAAAACTCACATTTCCCTCAACCGCCACCTGGTAAGCAGAGACCCGCCGCTCGAAGAAGTTTGCCAGCTCCTGCACGTCCTGCAGCTCCATGAACCCGAACGGGTTGGCCGAACCGTACCTCCTCGGCAGCCCCAGCCGGACCAGCCGCTGGTCGGCGACGTATTCCAGGTATTGGCGCATCTGCGCCACACCCATGCCCATCATGCCGTCCCCGCACAGGTCCTCGGCGAAGGCCAGCTCGGCGGCCACCGCCTCCTCGATCATGCCGGTGACCTGCTTGCCCAGCTCGTCGTCGAACAGCTCGGGCTCCTCGTCCCTGACCGTGTCGACCACGCTGAACGCGAACGCCATGTGCATGGACTCGTCCCTGAACACCCAGTTCGTCCCCGTGGCCAGGCCGTTGAGCAGGCCGCGCGAGCGGAACCAGTAGACGTACGCGAAGGCGCCGTAGAAGAACAGGCCCTCGATGCAGGCGGCGAAGCAGATGAGGTTGAGCAGGAACTGACGGCGCTCGGCGGCCGTCTCCAGCCGGTGGAGGCCGTTGATCGAGTCGATCCACTTGAAGCAGAACTCCGCCTTGTCGCGGATCGACGGGATGTGCTCGATCGCGGCGAAGGCCTTGACCCGCTCGTCGGGATCGGGCAGGTAGGTGTCCAGCAGGGTCAGGTAGAACTGCACGTGCACGGCCTCCTCGAACAGCTGCCTGCTGAGGTACAGACGCGCCTCGGGGGCGTTGACGTGCTGGTAGAGGTTGAGCACGAGGTTGTTGGCCACGATCGAGTCGCCGGTCGCGAAGAAGGCGACCAGGCGGTTGATCAGGTGCCGTTCCTGCGGCGTCATCCTGGACAGGTCGGCCAGGTCCGTGTGCAGGTCCACCTCCTCGACCGTCCACGTGTTGCGGATGGCCGCGCGGTAACGCTCGTAGAAGTCGGGGTAGCGCATCGGGCGCAGGGTGAGGTCCATTCCGGGGTCGAGCAGCACGACGGGCTCCTTCACTGGCAGGCTTCGCAGGTTTCGGGGTTCTCGAGGGAGCACGCGAGGGCGTCGGCCGTCGCGTGGGCGGACTGCGCGGCCAAGCCGCTCCGCGATGGTGCGGAGGGCTCGCCCTGCGCGGGGACCGTCGTCTGGGCGATGCGGGTGGCGGGCCGCGAGCGCAGGTAGTACGTCGTCTTCAGGCCCTTCTTCCAGGCGTATGCGTACATCGAGGAGAGCTTGCCGATCGTCGGACCGGCCATGAAGAGGTTGAGCGACTGCGACTGGTCGATGTACGGCTGGCGGGCGGCGGCCAGGTCGATGAGCGCCTTCTGCGGCAGCTCCCAGGCCGTGCGGTAGAGGAGCTTGAGGTCGTCGGGGATGCCGGGGACGGGCTGGACCGAGCCGTCGGCCCGCTTGATGTCGTCGCGCACCTGCTGCGTCCACAGCCCGCGCTCCTGCAGGTCGGCCACCAGATAGCGGTTGACCTGGAGGAACTCTCCCGACAGCGTCTCGCGCTTGAACACGTTGGACACCTGCGGCTCGATGCACTCGTAGCAGCCGGCGATGGAGGCGATCGTGGCGGTCGGCGCGATGGCGATCATGAGGGAGTTGCGCAGGCCGGTCGTCGCGATCTTGTCGCGCAGGGCGTCCCAGCGCGGCGTGCCCGGCACGTAGTGGTCGGGGTGCAGCACTCCCCCGGCGGCCCGGGTGTCGGCGTACGCCGGGTGCCTGCCGCGCTCGACCGCCAGGTCGGCCGAGGTGTCGTAGGCGGCCAGCGCGATCTCCTCGGCGATGCGCGTGGACAGCTCCAGCGCCTCGGGCGAGTCGAACGGCAGCCGCAGCGTGAAGAACACGTCGGCCAGCCCCATGACGCCGAGCCCGATCGGCCGCCACCGCCTGTTGGCCTTCTCCGCCTCGGGTGTCGGATAGAAGCCGAGGTCGATGGTGCGGTCGAGGAAACGTACGGACGTGCGTACGGTGGCGCGCAACCGCTCCCAGTCGACGTCCCCGCCCGCGAGATGGGCGGCCAGGTTGACGGAGCCCAGGTTGCACACGGCCGTCTCCCCGTCGCTGGTGACCTCCAGGATCTCCGTGCACAGGTTGGACAGGTGGATGACGTTGCCGGGGCGGCCCGTCTGGTTGGAGGTGCGGTTGGCGGCGTCCTTGAACGTCATCCAGCCGTTGCCGGTCTGGGCGAGGGTGCGCATCATCCGGGCGTACAGGGTCCTCGCGGGGACGCGCCGGACGTGGCGCCCCGCCTGCTCGTACGCGCGGTAGGCGGCGGTGAACTCCTCCCCCCACAGGTCCGTGAGGTCGGGCGTCTCCTTGGGGTCGAACAGCGACCAGGGCTCGTCGGCCTCGACGCGGCGCATGAACTCGTCGGGCACCCAGTTGGCCAGGTTGAGGTTGTGGGTGCGGCGGGCGTCCTCGCCGGTGTTGTCGCGCAGTTCCAGGAACTCCTCGATGTCGGCGTGCCAGGTCTCCAGATAGACGCAGGCCGCGCCCTTGCGCCGACCCCCCTGGTTGACCGCCGCCACCGACGCGTCGAGCGTGCGCAGCCACGGCACGATGCCGTTGGAGTGGCCGTTCGTCCCCCTGATCAGGGAGCCGCGCGAGCGCACCCGGGTCCAGGAGACGCCGATGCCTCCGGCGTACTTGGACAGCCGGGCCACCTGGCCGTAGCGGTCGTAGATGCCCTCCAGCTCGTCACGCGGCGAGTCGAGCAGGAAGCACGACGACAGCTGCGGCCGGCGCGCTCCCGCGTTGAACAGGGTGGGCGAGCTCGGCAGGTAGGACAGCGTGCACATCAGCGCGTACAACTCGGCCGCCTCGGCGACCGACTCCGCCAGCCCGCAGGCCACGCGGAGGAAGAAGTGCTGCGGCCGTTCCAGCACCTTGCGGGTCTCCGGGTGGCGCAGCAGGTAGCGGTCGTAGACCGTGCGCAAGCCGAAGTACTCGAACCGGTCGTCCGCCTCCGCGCGGATCAGCGCGTCCAGCTCGGCGGCGTGCGCGGCGACGAACTCCGCCAGACCGTCCTGAATCAGCCCCGCCGCGCGGGTGGCCGCGATCGACTCGGAGAACGAGCGCACCCCGTGCCCTGCCGCCTCGTCGGCGATCTCCTTGGCCAGCAGCCGGGCGGCGACCCGGGAGGCGGCCGGATCGGCGATCACCCGGGCGGCGGCCTCCTCGATGGCCAGGCGGCGGTCAACCTCAACGATCTGCGTCACGTGCTCTCCTCGCGAGCTCATCCCCGTGAGGGCACGCGAGAGCACTGCGGCATGAATCCACGACCGCACCGGCCCCCGGCCCTCCCTCGAGGCCATGGACACTGCATGGCGGGCGCGTCCGGGGACGCGGCCCTGCATGTCGCGGGCAGGTCTTCGGGCTTGCGGGCGTGCTCGAAAGCGCCTAGTGGCCGTCGCTTCCCGGATCTCTCCAGTGCATGTGACGGCGGTCGTTCCCGCTCACCGCTGCGGGGCAGCCCCGGAATCTCACCGGGTTCCCTTTCGCTCCGCCTCTTGGAGGCGAACCAGCGACGACCAGGATCCTACATCTAGTGGCGGATCCCGCAACCACCCCTGCATCTTGTGGATTTGGTCGTGTCGACCATCCCGAGGTCCCGCAGCACCCCGCGGGTGCGCCGCACTTCGGAGGCGAGCCACAGCTCGAAGTCGTCGCCGGTGAGCGGGAGCGAGACCCAACCGGCGTCCCGGCATGCCGCCTCCCAGCCGGGCGAGCGGGTCACCTCGTCGCACATGCCGACGGCCGACTCGCGGCTCTCGTCCGGCATGTCATGTGGGCCGAAGGCCGCCATCCAGTCCACGAAGTTCACGCGTACGCCCGACTCCAGCAACGTCGGCGCGTCGAGCTCCGGCACCCGTTCCGCCGAGGACACCGCGAGCGCCCTGATCCGGCCGCGGCCGATGATCGTACGCCACTCCGCGACCCGGCCCGCCGCGGCGGCCGCCTTGCCGGACGAAAGCGCGGCGACGACCTCGTGACGGCTGGGGTAGCCGGTGTAGTCGACCTGCCGGGTGTCGGCGCCGAGCCCTTTGGCGATCAGGCCGAACAGCAGGTGGTCGGGGTCGCCCTGGGGACCCCCGGCCAGCAGCGTCTGCCCTGGCCTGGCGAGCAGGGCGGCGCCGAAGTCGCCGAAGTCCCTGAACCGTGAGTGCTGGGGCACCACCACGACCTCGACCTCGCCGGCCAGCCTGGCCAGCGGGGTGGCGGCGTCGAGCAGGCTCTGGCCCTGGTTGAGCTCGGCCGCGGCCAGCGCGTGCAGGCCGGTCACCGTGACCTGCGGGCCCTCGCCCGTCCCGAACCCCGCGGCGCGGGCCACGCCGGCGAACACCTGACCCGCGCGGGCCCACCGGCGCCCGCCCGGGTTGATCGAGAACCGGGTACGCAGGCCGGCCGCGCCTCCGGTGGCCCGCTGCGTGCCGCAACCGGCCGCGTAACCGGCCGCGCAGACGGCCGCGCCCAGCCCCCAGACCAAGAACCGCCGTCGCCGCATGTGCGCCCCCTTGCCGTGCCCCCTCGTAACCAAAGGTTATTGATCCGTCGCCAAGCGTCACGCACCGGGGCCGCGTCGGCGCGCTGCGACGCCCGTGCCGGTGGATCAGGCCGGTGGATCAGGCCGGTGGATCAGGCGGGTGGATCAGGCGGGTGGATCAGACGGGTGGATCAGACGGGTCTCCTGGCGACCCCCGCCATCAGCGAGGAGGGCAGCGACCAGTCGCCCACCAGCTTGGGCCGGTCGGGACGCCAGTCGGTGGCCTGCACGAGCCCGGGCGGCTCCAGCGGGAGATCGCCGAAGAACGCGCGGATCTCGGACGGCGTACGGTCGGCGCCCCCCGACGACGAGCCCGACGACGAGCCCGACGACGAGCCACGGGAGGGTGTCCTGGCACGTTCGCCGTCCTCCGTCCGGGCTCTCGTCGTCGCGTGGGAGATCACCAGGTGGCTGCCGGGCGCCAGCCGCTCGCGCAGCGCCGCCACCGCGTCCTGCGGGCCGGCCGTGTCGGGGATGAAGTGCAGGATCGACACCAGCAGCACCCCGACAGGCTCGGCCAGGTCGAGCAGGGCGCCGGCCCGGTGCAGCACCTCGTCGACGTCGAGCAGGTCGGCCTCGACGAAGACGGCCCTGCCCGAACCTTCGAGCAGGGCCCTGGAGTGCGCGGCGACGACCGGATCATGATCGACGTAGACGACCCGGGCCTCGGGCGCCACCTCGTGCGCGCTGCCCTGGGTTGGCAGCCCGCTGCCCAGGTCGAGGAACTGGCGTACGCCGGCGGCGGCCACGTAGCGCACGGCACGCTGAAGGAAGGCCCGGTTCGCGCGGGCCAGCGGGACCGCCTCCGGGACCAGCTCGGCGAGCTGGTCGAGGGCCAGGCGGTCGACCGCGAAGTTGTCCTTCCCGCCGAGCATGTAGTCGTACATGCGTGCGGGATTGGGCCGCTGTTGGTCGAACTGCCGCACAGTATCGAATTTATGTCGTTTGGAGCCGGATAACACTACCCTGAGGGGAATGTGGCTGATTTGCGGCTCAATTATTCGACTGTGACGCTCTTGGCGAGGTTGCGCGGCTTGTCGACATCCCGGCCGAGCGCCACGGCGGCATGGTACGCGAGCAGCTGCAACGGGATCGTGAGCAGGATCGGATCGAGTTCGATCTCGTTCTTCGGGATCACGATGACGTCGTCGGCCAGCTTCGGGCCGGGCTCGCGGTGGCCGACCATGAGCACCCGCCCGCCGCGCGCGCGGATCTCGCCCAGCGTGGTGAGGTTCTTGTCGAGCAGCTCGTCGTCGGGGACGATCGCGACCGTCGGCATCTCGGGGCCGATGAGGGCGAGCGGGCCGTGCTTGAGCTCGCTGGCCGGGTAGGCCTCCGCGTGCACGTAGGAGATCTCCTTGAGCTTCTGCGCGCCCTCGCGGGCCACCGGGTAGCCGCGCACGCGGCCGACGAACATCATGCCGGCGTGGCCGGCGTACTTCTGCGCCAGCTCGGCGATCTTGTCGTCCTGCGCCAGGACCTCCTCGACGTGGCCGGGCAGCCGGCGCAGGCCCTCCACGATGCGCCGCCCGTCGGCCGGCGACAGGTCGCGCACCCGGCCCAGGTGCAGCGCGAGCAGCGCGAAGGCCACCGCGGTCGAGGTGAACGCCTTGGTCGAGGCCACCGAGACCTCGGGGCCCGCGTGCAGGTAGATGCCGCCGTCCACCTCGCGGGCGATGGCGCTGCCCACGGCGTTGACGATGCCGATGACCCGGCCGCCCTTGCGCTTGAGCTCCTGCACGGCGGCGAGCGTGTCGTAGGTCTCTCCCGACTGGCTGATCGCGACGTAGAGCGTGTCGGGGTCGACGACGGGGTTGCGGTAGCGGAACTCGCTGGCCGGCTCGGCGTCGGACGGGATGCGCGCCAGCTCCTCGATGAGCTGTGCCCCGATCTGTCCTGAATAGTACGCGGACCCGCAGCCGATGATCTTCACCCGGCGGAAGCTCCGCGTCTCGCGGGCGTCCATGTTGAGCCCGCCGAGGTGGGCCACGTGGAACCGTTCGTCGAGACGACCGCTCATCGTACGGGTGATCGTCTCGGGCTGCTCGGAGATCTCTTTGAGCAGGTAGTGCTCATAGCCGCCGGTGTCGTAGTGGCCGGCGTCCCAGTCGACGGTCAGCGGCTCCTTGGCCGTCTCGCGGGCGTCGCTGGCGAAGGTGTGGAACCCGTCGGCCTTCAGCACGGCCAGCTCGCCGTCCTCCAGGTGCACGACCTGGCGCGTGTAGCGGACCAGGGCGGCCACGTCGGACGCTGCGAACATCTCCTTCTCGCCGATGCCGAGCACGATCGGGCTGCCGTTGCGCGCCACGACCACCTCACCGGGCCGCTCGGCGTCGATGACGGCGATGCCGTACGTGCCGACGACGCTCTTGAGCGTCTTCCTGACGGCCTCCTCCAGCGAGTCGTTCTCGTCGGCGGCGTGCGCGACCAGGTGCGCGAGCACCTCGGTGTCGGTCTCGGAGGCGAACGCCACGCCGTCGGCCTCCAGTTTGGCCCGCAGCTCGCCGGCGTTCTCGATGATGCCGTTGTGGACCACCGCGATGCGCTGGTCGGCGGACAGGTGCGGATGGGCGTTGGTGTCACTGGGGACGCCGTGCGTGGCCCAGCGGGTGTGCCCGATGCCGAGGCCGCCCTTGAACCTCACCGGCACGACCTTGGCCAGGTCGGCCACCCGGCCCTTGACCTTACGGACCTTCAGCCCCTTGTTGGACACCACGACCCCGGCCGAGTCGTAGCCCCGGTATTCGAGCCGCTGCAGACCCTCCAGCAGGATGGGGGCCGCGTCCCTTGGGCCGACGTAGGCCACGATTCCGCACATCGAGTCTCCCTGTTCATCCGTAGACGATCCTGCGGAGCTGTCGCAGCGACAACTCCGGCGCGGCCACCCGGCGGCCCCGTAATTCGGCGGCGATCCTCGGGAAGATCTCGTCGTTCGTGTGACCGCGCGCCTTCAGCTCGCCGTGACGGCGCCGTACGAACTCCTCGGTCGTCTCCGAGAAGTACGCCAGCACGTCGGCGACCACGCGCGCCGCCTCACCAGGCCCGAGCGGGCTCGTCCTCGTGAGATGAGCGATCAGATCTTCGTACGGGGGCCGTGCCGGTGGCACAGACGAGGACCCTACGGCTCTTGAGCGAGACACGCCATCATCCTGCCCGATATCGGGCAGGATCTAACCCCAACGCCCACCGGAGTGCCCGCGCCCCCTCGTGGCACGGCGATTCCGCCGCGTCTGCCGGATGCCGCCTTCGGCGTGATCCCGCAAGTCCCATCCGTATCATCCGGCCCGTCTGACACATCCCTTTCTGAGAACAGTTACGCTGAGTAGTCGCATCGTGACATCCATGGGGGAGATGTTCATGCAGCTCTGGCTCGCCGTCGTCCTGGTCGCCACCGCGCTGAGCGCGCCCGCCCTGCCCGCCGATCTGCCCGCCGATCTGCCCGCCGATCTGCCCGCCGATCTGCCCGCCGATCTGCCCGCCGGCTCTGGAGCCGATGTCGCGGCGACCGGGCGGCAGTCCGACTTCGCCGCCGCCGCCCGCGAGTACGGCGTGCCGGAGAGCGTGCTGCTCGGCGTGGCGTACCTGCAGTCCCGCTGGGACGCCAACGGCGGGCGGCCGAGCACGGCCGGCGGCTACGGCCCGATGCACCTGGTCGACACGTTCCCCGCCGAGGCGCTCGACGGCACGGTCGGGGACGCGCTCGGCGACGCCCGCGGCGACGAGGCCCGCCCGATGCCCAAGGCGCGCGTCGAGCCGCTCGCGTCGTCCGCGCTGCGCATGGCGCAGGACGCGCCGATGGCGACACTTCCCCGAGCCGGCCGCCTCGTCGGCGTCGCGCCCGCCCGGCTCAGGACCGACCCTGCCGCCAACATCAGGGCCGGCGCCGCCCTCCTCGCCTCCTACCAGGAACGTCCCAGCGCCGACCCGGCCGACTGGTACGACGCCGTCGCCCGCTACTCCGGCTCCGACGACCCCGCCACCGCCCAGGGCTTCGCCGACGAGGTGTTCTCGGTGATGCGGGAGGGCGTGGAACGCCGTACGGACGACGGTCACCTGGTGCGGCTGGACCCCGTACCCGACGACCTGCCGTCCTTCGTCGGCGACCATGAGAGCGAGCCCTGGAGCGATCTCGACGGGTCCTTCGCCGACTCGGACACACCGTCCGACGAGCAGCTCGACGGTGACGCGCCCGGCCTCGCCGGCGAGGGGTACGACAGCGCCAAGGCGGAGTCGGGGGCCCGCCAGGCGGAGTGCCCCGCCGCGCTCGCCTGCGAGTGGATGCCCGCCGCGCACAGACGGTTCGGCAAGAAGAAGCACCGCGACTACGGCAACCACGACCGCCTGAGCCGCACCCGGCAGGTCGACTACATCGTCGTCCACGACACCGAGGGCACCTACCGGGGCATCCCCTCCCTGGTCCGCAACCCGAAGTACGTGAGCTGGCACTACACGATCCGCTCCCGCGACGGGCACGTCGCCCAGCACGTCGCGACGAACGACATCGCCTGGCACGCGGGCAACTGGGACGTCAACACCCGCTCGATCGGCATCGAGCACGAGGGATACCTGGCCAAGGGGGGCGCCTGGTACACGGAGGCGATGTACCGCGCCTCGGCCAGGCTCGTGAGGTTCCTCGCCGCCAAGCACGACGTACCGCTCGACCGCGCCCACATCCTGGGGCACGACAACGTCCCGGGCACCACCCCGGCGACGGTCGCCGGCATGCACGAGGACCCGGGCCCCTACTGGGACTGGGCACACTACTTCGACCTCATGCGCCGGCCGTTCAAGGCGGCCGAGAACGGCGAGTCCGTCATCATCCTCCCGTCGTACGCCACCCACCGTCCCCGCTTCACCGGCTGCGACGCGGCCAAGCCCGCCAAGGCGTGCCCGCCGCACGGCGCCTCGGCCGTCCTGCTGCACACGGCGCCCAAGAAGTCGGCGCCGCTGGTCAAGGACGTCGGCAAACACGGGAACAAGCCCAGCACCCGCAGCGTGTACGACCACGGCGCCCGCGCCTCCACCGGCCAGCGCTACGCCGTGGCGGAGCGCGAGGGTGACTGGACGGCCATCTGGTACCTCGGGCAGAAGGCGTGGTTCCACAACCCGGCCTCGGCTCCGACCGCCGTTCCCGCCAAGGGCCCGCTGGTCACGCCGCGCACGGACGGTGTGAAGGTGTACGGCCGGGCCTATCCCGAGAAGTCCGCCTACAAGCTCGCCGCCCACCAGCCACTGCGGCCGCTCCCGTACACGATCGGCACCGGCCAGACGTACTCGCTGGGCGACACGGTCACCGGCTCCTACTACGCCGCCAACGCCTTCCAGCCGTCACGGCACGTCACCACGACCGGCCGGCTGCGCTATCACCAGATCCAGCTCGGGCACCGCGTGATGTTCGTCAAGGCCAGGGACATGAGGGTGCTCCACTGAAAACGCCTCCACCCGCCTCGTGCCGCGCACGCGCACTCCGGGAAGACGATATGGTTTTCCTGTGACCAGGGCGCGCGCCGCCCGGGGTTCACGCGGAAGTGGCTCAGTGGTAGAGCATCACCTTGCCAAGGTGAGGGTCGCGGGTTCGAATCCCGTCTTCCGCTCGGAGCGAGACTCCTGGTGGAGTGGCCGAGAGGCGAGGCAGCGGCCTGCAAAGCCGTCTACACGGGTTCAAATCCCGTCTCCACCTCGGCGACCGGCGGACCCTCCGGGATCCGCTAAAGTAAAGTGCGGCGCACGCGGAAGTGGCTCAGTGGTAGAGCATCACCTTGCCAAGGTGAGGGTCGCGGGTTCGAATCCCGTCTTCCGCTCGGAGTTCACCACTCAAAGGACGATTAGCTCAGCGGGAGAGCGCTTCCCTGACACGGAAGAGGTCACTGGTTCAATCCCAGTATCGTCCACCAGTTCTTCCGGCAGCCCCAGCTCATGGCCTGTGCCAGGAGTCTGGGGCTTCCGGTTGTCCCGCATGGGCGGTCACCTGCCCGGCCGGGGATGGCCGCACTTCGGCATCGAGCTGGTCCGACGACCCGGAAAGCGACCGTTGGATCATGCTCTACACGCCACGCCACGCGAATGACCGTCCCCGGTCGAACGCCCGCCTCGGTTACCCGTGGGTCCGCGGGTCCACGACCACCGTCTCCACGCCTTCGGCCGCGAACGGCTTGAGGGATTCGGGGGCCACCGACGCGTCGGTGACGAGAGTCCAGGCGTCGGGCATGCGGGCCCAGGCGTGGAACGGGCGGCGGCCCAGCTTGGCGGCGTGGACCAGCAGGTAGACGTGGCGGGAGCGTTGCATCATCAGCTCCTTGAAGCGGGTCTGTTGCAGGTCGGCCTCGCAGATGCCGTCCTCCGCCGTGACGCCGTCGGCGCCCAGGAAGACCCGGTCGAACGTCATCCTGCTCAGTGCCGCCTCCGCCAGCGGGCCCACGAAGCCCTGGCTCACATGGCGCAGGGTGCCGCCCAGGCACTCCACGTGCACGCCGTCGGCGCCCACCAGCTCCTGCAGGGCGTTCAGGCCGGTGGTGGCCACGGTCAGGTCGGCGGCGTGCCGCAGCTCGTGGGCGAGCGCGCCCGTCGTCGACCCCGAGTCGAGCAGGATCGTCTCCCCCGGGCGGATCCGCGCGGCGGCCCAGGCGGCGATGGCCCGCTTGGCCTCGAACGCCTCCCCGATGCGCTGCCGCAGCGAGGCCTCGGGATGGGTGACGACCGCCATCGCCCCGCCGTACGTGCGCGCCAGCAGCCCGGCCGCCTTGAGATGGGCCAGGTCACGGCGGATGGTGGAGGCCGTCACACCCAGCTGGGCCGACAGCTCCTCGACGCTGGCCAGCCCTGTGGTGGTGGCCAGGCGGACGATCTCGTCACGGCGAGCCTGCGCTGCGCGGCCCATCGGTGGTCCCTCCCGTCAGACGCCCCGCGCGGACGACAGCTCTGCCGCCTGGCGGAGCGCCTCGATCATGCTACCGGCGTCGGCGACGCCCCTCCCCGCGATGTCGAAGGCGGTGCCGTGGTCCACCGAGGTCCTGATCACCGGCAGGCCCACCGTGATGTTCACCCCGGCCTCCAGGCCGAGGATCTTCACCGGGCCGTGCCCCTGGTCGTGGTACATGGCCACGACCAGGTCGTAGTCGCCGCGGCCCGCCAGGAAGAACGCGGTGTCGGCGGGGAGCGGGCCGTGCACGTCCATGCCCTCCGCCCGCAGGAGCTCGACCGCGGGAACGATCTTCTGCTCCTCCTCGCCGTACCCGAACAGGCCGTTCTCCCCCGCGTGCGGGTTGATGCCGCACACGCCGATCTTCGGACGCTCCACGCCCGAGCCGCGCAGCGCCGCCTCACCCCTGCGGACGGTCCGCTCGACCAGGCCGGGCTCGATGCGCGCGACCGCGTCGATGAGCCCGACGTGCGTGGTGACGTGGATGACCTTGACCTTCGACGTCGACAACATCATCGACACCTCCGGCGTACCCGTCAGGTGCGCCAGCAGCTCGGTGTGCCCGGGAAAGAGGTGCCCGGCCGCGTGCAGCGCCTCCTTGTTCAGCGGGGCCGTGCAGATCGCCTGTACGTCGCCGGACGTCGCCAGCTCGGCGGCCAGCCGTACGTACGTGTAGGCAGCGTGACCCGCGACCGGCGACACCCGGCCCCACGGCAGGTCCTCGGGCAGCAGCCCCGGATCGACGACGTTGATCCGGCCCGGCTCGAAGACGGCCTCGCCCACGCGTTCCACCCTGACCACCTCCGGCTCCAGACAGAGGATCTCCGCGGCCCTGCGCAGGCGTCCCGCGTCGCCGATGACGACCGGGCGGCAGAAGGCGGAGGTCCCGGGGGCGAGGAGCGCGCCGACGACGACCTCCGGACCTACGCCGGAACCGTCCCCCATGGTGAGGGCGATGAGAGGAGTGCTGCTCATGTCGGCCTTTCGTCGATGGTGGCGCCCGTGCGGGGAAAGCGCCGGGGTCTGAGATGGGCGGCGATGCGCAGGAGGCTGTCCGGTCCGCCGAAGCTGCCCGGCCTCGTCACCACGGAACGGCCGTCCGGGGTCCGGCTGTGCACCGCGCCGTGGTGCACCTGGCCCACGGGGACCATCTCGCGCACGCCCAGCGCGTCGAGCACCCTCCTCGCGGTCTCCCCGCCGGTCAGGACCAGGTCGGCCCGCGTTCCTCCGACCGCCTCCCGGACGATCCGGCCGAGCAGGGCGGGGAGGG
>NZ_SMJZ01000215.1 GCF_004348345.1 Nonomuraea longispora | reverse complement strand
GTCGAGGGTCAGTCGGCTTCGGGGAAGCCGATGGAGAAGGCCGCTTCGAGGTCGTGCTTGGAGTAGGCGCGGAAAGCGATGTGCGTCTCGGTCTGCAGGACCCCCGCGACCTTGTTGATCCGCCCGGGAACGACCTCCGCGATCTCCTCGTAGGCGGAGACCCTGACCATGGCGAGCAGGTCGTACTCGCCGGTGATCGAGTAGACCTCGCTGACCCCTTGGATCTCGGCGATCGTCTGGGCGACCTCCGGGATGCGGTCTACCTCTGCCTTGATGTGGACAATAGCCGTGACCATGCACCAACTCTATCGTTTCACCTCAAAGGCCGCCCCTCCTGAGGACGCAGACGATCAGGACGCTGGTACGCGAGATCGATGCGCGCCTTGTGCCGGGCGGCTCCCTGGGCGGGCAGGCTCCACTCGCCGTCGACCTCCACCAGCCGCACCCCCGGAGACTCCAGCCAGCGCAGGATGCACTCGGTCTCCTCGGCGCTGGCGGCGTGGACGGGCCCGGGGCCGGGGATGACGGACTCGGCGCCGGACGTCAGCGAGGCGACGAAAGGGGCCGGGTGGGCGCCCTTCGGCATGACGCCCGCCGCCGCCAGCCGGCCGTAGCGGATCACGTGGATGTCCCAGCCGCCGCCGAAGGCGGGACTGGCGGCCACTAACTGGGGGATGCGAGTGATGGCGCTCAGGCGCTGCATGCGGGCCGCCGCGCGGACGAACGCGGCCAGCCGGTCGCGGTCGATCGAGGCCTCCTCGTAGCGCTGCTCCACCGACAGGCGCTCCATGCGGGCCGACACGGCGGAGAAGACGAGCGAGGCGTCGAGCGTCATGGCGCGGCGGGCGCTCTCGGCGTGCACCGCGTATTCCTCCTGGCTGGTCCCTCCCTCGCAGGGGGCGCCGCAGCGGCCCATCTCGTGCAGCACGCAGGCCGTCCGGCGGGTGCGCAGCGTGATCGGCTGCGTGCACTGGCGCAGCGGAACCGCCTCGTGCAGGGCGATGCGGGCGTCGTCGGCCAGGCGTGAGCTGCCGAACGGGCCGAGATAGGTGGCGCCGTCGTCCTTGAGCTCGCGCACGATCGACAGGCGGGGGAACAGGTCGGTGGTGAGCTTGAGCCAGACCACCTTCTCGGGGAAGCGGGAACGGCGGTTGTAGCGCGGTTTGGCGCCGCCGATCAGACGCAGCTCCCTGACCTCCGCCTCCAGGGCGGTCGCGCAGACGATGTGGCGCACCCGCTCGGCGATGCCGATCATCTCGCGGATGCGCGGGCGGGTCTCGCTCGCCGTGAAGTAGGAGCGCACGCGGTTGCGCAGGTTGGTGCTCTTGCCGATGTAGAGCACCTCGCCGCGCTCGTCCTCGAACAGGTAGACGCCGGGGGCGTGCGGCACGGACTCGGCCAGGTGGCGCTTGCGCTGCTGCTCCGGGGTGGGGGCGCGGACGAACGACTTGAGCTCCTCCAGCGTGTGGACGTGGAACGACCCGGCCCGCTCGATCAGCCCGTGCAGCACGTCGACGGTGGCCCTCGCGTCCTGGAGGGCGCGGTGGCACGGCTCGGTGGAACTGCGGAAGAACCTGGCCAGCGTGGCCAGCTTGGCGTTGGGCGTCTCGTCGCGGGTCAGCACGCGCCGGGCCAGGTCGACGGTGTCGACGACCGGGTTGACCGGCGGGGGATAGCCGAGCGAGGCGCAGGCGGCCTTGATGAAGCGGGTGTCGAACCCGGCGTTGTGGGCGACCAGCGTGGCGCCGCGGATGAACTCGAGAAAGCTCGGCAGCACCGTGTCGATCCGCGGCGCGGCCACGACCATGGCGTCGGTGATGCCGGTCAGCACGGAGATGAACGGGGGGATGGGGCCGCCGGGGTCGACCAGCGTGGAGAACTCGCCGAGCACCTCGCCCGCCCGCACCTTTACCGCGCCGATCTCGGTGATGGCGTCTTCGGCGGGGGCACCTCCCGTCGTCTCGAGGTCGAACACGACGAACGTGACGTCACTCAGCGGGGTGCCGAGCTCGTCGAGAGTGCCTTGAACCGGGTCCACGAACCAAGACCATAGAGAGGCCGACCGACAGGAACCACGACCGGCACTCCGATCACCGTGACAGTGCCGGGCGAGGGTCCCTGTTGTCACCGGGAGGCCAGGCCCCGTACCGCGAATCGGTTCAGTAGAAGCCCGATAAGTAGTTACCCTTCCCTTTATGTCCGCGGGAAGACTTGCCGGCCGCTACTCCCTGCTGCGCCCGCTGGGCGCGGGCGGCATGGGGACAGTGTGGCAGGCCAGGGACGAGATGCTTGACCGTGAGGTCGCGGTCAAGGAGCTCACGCTGCCCGAGGGCATGTCGCCCAAGGAACGCTCCGACTCGATCACGAGGGCCGTGCGCGAGGCGCAGGCCACCGCGAGACTGCGCCACCCCGGCATCGTGGCCCTGCACGACGTGGTCGTCGAGAACGACCGGCCGTGGCTGGTCATGGAACTGCTCCGCGGGCGCACACTCGCCGAGACCGTGCGCGAGTTCGGGCCCATGCCTCCCGACTACGCCGCGCGGATCGGCGCCGACGTGCTGGAGGCGCTCCGCGTGGCGCACGCTCAGGGGGTGCAGCACCGCGACGTCAAGCCGGGCAACGTGTTCCTGACCGGCAGCGGCAGGGTCGTGCTGACCGACTTCGGCATTGCCAGGCAGGAGGGCCAGGCCACGCTCACGGAGCAGGGCCTCATGATCGGCTCGCCCGGGTTCATCGCCCCGGAGCGGCTCGAAGGCCAACCCGGGGGCCCCGCGAGCGATCTGTGGTCGCTCGGCGCCACCCTGTACGTCGCGGTGACCGGCGGCCCCGCCTACTCCGGTTCGGCGGCTCAGCGGGTGCGGGCCACACTCCTGGAACCGGTCCCGGTCGCGCCGGGCCCGCTGGGCCCGCTGCTGGCCGCCCTGATGGCGCACCACCCCTCGGCGCGGCCCGACGCCCGCACGGCCGTGGACGCGCTGCGCCAGGTCGCCTCAGGCGCGGAAGCGCCGCACCTGCCGGTCACCCAGACCGTGACCGCGCCGACCAAGGCGAAGCGGCGCGGCGGCGCGGCCCGATGGATCGCCGTCGCCGTCGCGGCGGTGCTCGTGGCAGCCGCGGGCACCACGGCCTTCTTGTTCCTGCGGGGGGAGGACGACGGCGTGCCGTCGGCGTTCACGGTGCCCATGGACGTGTGCACCCTGCTCAGCTCACAGGAGGTCGGCGGCGTGCTGCGTACGCAGAATCCGCCCGGAGGGCGTCCCGACGGCGACGATGTGGGCCCGAAGTGCAGCTGGCCGCTGTCGGGCAGCGGCGTCGGCCTGCAGGTACAGAAGGACTCCGACACCGTCGACCCCTGGTCGATGTCCGGCGACGCCGCCCGCAGGCTGTTCCAGAACCAGAAACGCTACTGGACCCGGTACAACGAGATCTCCTGGACGTGGCCCGAGATCGGCGTGAAGAACAACAGGAAGGCCACGCGCACGCCGCTGCGCCCGATCGGCGGCGTGGGAGAGGAGGCCTTCGCCTTCGAGCTGAAGGGCCCCACCGGCCGGGTGCACACGGCCCACGTCTTCTACCGGCTGGCGAACCTGGTGGTGAGCGTCGAATACTCCACGCTCGCCGACAAGCCGACCGACGACGACGTCAAGCAGGCGGCGCTGAGAGTGGCGCGGGCGAGCGAACGGGCGTTGCGCGATGCCGGGTGACCTCTACCTGCTGGCGGGCCGCTACCGGCTGATCGAGCGGCTGGGACAGGGCGGCGCGGGCACGGTGTGGCGCGCGATCGACGAGGTGCTCGACCGGCAGGTCGCGGTCAAGCAGGTACGCGTGCCCGACCGGCTGACCCCGGACCAGCGGGCGGACTTCGCCAACCTGGCCATCCACGAGGCCAGGTCCGCGGGACGCCTGCGTGACCCGGCGATCGTGCTCGTGCACGACGTCGTCCTTGAGGGCGACCAGCCGTGGATCATCATGGACCTGGTCACCGGCCGCTCGCTCGACAAAGTGATCAAGCATCAGGGGCCGCTGCCCGCCGCGTACGTCGCCGGGATCGGGCTGCGCGTGCTGTCCGCGCTGGAGGTCGCCCACGCGCACGGGATGGTGCACCAGGACGTCAAGCCGGCCAACATCCTGCTCGACGCCGACGGCTCGGCCATGTTGACCGACTTCGGCATCGCCGCGCCGATGGGCGGGCACGCGGACAGGTTCGGCAGCGCGGGCTCGCCCGGCTACATGGCGCCGGAGCGGCTCAACGAGCAACCTTCCGGGCCGGCCTCCGACCTGTGGTCGCTCGGCGCCAGCCTCTACACGGCGGTCGAGGGCAGGGCGCCGTTCGAGCGGCAGCTGCCCGCCGCGGTCGCGGCGGCGGTGCTGCTGCACGAGCCGCCGTTCCCCGCCAGGGCCGGGCGGGAGCTCGGCGGCCTGCTGATGGCCATGCTCGCGAAGGACCCGGCGGCGAGGCCCACGGCGGCCCAGGTGCGCCACGTGCTGCACGGCGTGACCGGCGCCACCACGGGCGCCCATGGGAGGCCGGCGGGCGGACGGTCCCGCCGCTGGCTGCTGCCCGCGGCGGTCGCGGCGGTCGTGCTCCTGGGAGCGGGCGGCTGGTACGCCGCCGGCGCGCTCGGCCCGGAGACCGGCAGGTTCGCCACGGCTCCCGACCCGTGCACGCTGCTCACCGGCGCCCAGGCCGGCGAGCTGACCAAGAGCCGGCCCGAACGTATGCGCACCAGGCCGGACGAGTGCCAGTGGCTCGTCCGCGACGGCTCCAAGCCGGGCCGCCGGCTCATCGTGCGCGCGTGGGCGGAGAAGCCGGGCGCCGATCTCGGCGGGCCGCAGGTCGCGCAGCGCCGCTTCGACAGCGAGAAGACCACCCGCGCCGCGGCCAAGGGCAGGCACCTGCGCATGATCCGCGGCGGGGTGACGGAGGTCAAGGGCGTCGGGGAGGCGGCCATCCTGCAGAACACGTTCAAGCTCCACCTGAACAGCAACGAGAGTGGCGCGACCGACAGCGTCATCCTCTTCCGCACGAGCAACCTGCTGGGCGAGGTGGTCTGGCATCGTGATGACGTGCCGTCCTCCGACCCCGAGGACAAGGAGACGGCCATCGCCGCGGCCCGCCTGGTCTCGGCGTCGCTGGCGAAGTGAACGCCCGCAAGCCTCCGGCAAGGGGCGTGGCCAGCATGTATCCCCGCACGTCAAGGCAACCCCAGGAGTCTTTGTGAACCCCGGTAGCGAGCACCAGCCGCCTACCACCCCCTACCAGGTGCCGGGCATGCGGTTCGAGCCGCCGAACATGCCTCCCAACCTGCCCCCCAACATGCCGCCCAACATGCCGCCGCAGCGCCCGCGCCGACCGGCCTGGCTGCTGCCCACGCTGGCCGCCGCGCTCGTCGTGCTCGTCGCGGCGGGCGGCGTCGGGGCGTACCTGCTCTACGGCAAGGTCGCGGGGACCTCCACGCCGCTGTTCGCCCAGCCGGGAGAGACCACCAGCGGGACGACGGCGCAACCGACGGCGGCCACGGCCGCCGCAGCGACGGGGCCGGACGTCTGCGCCATGCTGCCCAAGGAGGAGGCCGACCGGCTCGTCCCCGACGCGACCGTCGCCAAGAGATCCAAGGACGGGGACTACACGGTCAACTTCACCTGCAACTGGCAGAACCAGCGCATCTCGTACGGCGAGTACTGGCGCAGCAGGGAGATCGACGTCCGCATCGAACAGCACAAGGGCGACGGCGCCAAGACCGGCCGGGCGATGGCCCAGAACTCCTACGAGGTCGAATACCGCGGCGGCAAGTACGGCGAGACCGCCACCCCGTCGCTCGAGCCGGGTGAGAAGAACTACACCTCCCCGGTGAAGGACATCGAGGGCGTCGGCGACGGCGCGTTCGCCCAGTACACCTGGCGCCGCGACGGCGAAATGCTGTGGTACTCCTTCGGTGAGGCGCACGCCCGCGTCGGCGACATGACGATCGAGGTCAAATACCAGGCGAGCCAGCAGCGTAAGGACGCCCAGATCCTGTCCAACGAGTCCACCCAGTCGATCACGGAGGCCAACGCGATCCGCGAGGTCTCCAAGCTGGCCGGTCACTTCGCCAAGGGCGTGGCGGCCTGGCAGGCGCAACATCCCGACGTGCTGGCCCAGCCGGAGCCGTCGGAGGCCACGCTCACCCCGAGCGCCCGGCCGACGCCCTCGCCGAGCGTGCTGGCCGTCTTCCCCGCCGACTGCTCCGCCGTGAAGGACGTGGCCACGAAGCTCGTGCCCGAGCCCACCACCCGCGCCCGCGGCACCACGGTCGGTGGCGACAACCAGACCGAGTGCCGCTGGCTCAACCTGGACCTGCCCGGCGGCGAGGGCACCAAGAAGATCCGCAGCGCGCTGATCACGGTGCACCGCTTCACCAACCGGACGGGCGCGGTGGACGCGCCCGCCGCCAAGGCCTACTACGTCAGCGAGTACGGCGGCGACAAGAGCACCGCCGACTCGTCGCTCGGCACCGTCACCTGGGGCAAGCTGATCGACGTGGACGGGCTCGGCGAGGAGGCCTACCAGCAGTACGTGAAGACCCGGCAGGGTGAGGTCTCGGCCTCCAGCGGCACCGTGACGATCCGCAAGGGCGCCCTGGTCGTCAGGGTCGACTACTCGGGTCACCAGCGGCCGGAGGGTGAGGCGACGAACTCGCCCAAGGTCGAGCTCATGCCGGAGGAAGAGGCCATGAGCGGAGCGCTCACCCTGGCCAAGGCCTACATGGCGACGCTGGCCAAGCAGCCCAAGGGCAGCTGACCGCGGGCCTGCCCCGCCCCTCTCGTGGGTCGGTGCCGGGGCTCCTGACCGGTGTTCCGCGCAGGCGGTTAAAGCGCCTGCAACCCGGCTGCAAGTGGGACAAATACCGTTATGACTGCAAGCACTTGAGCCGCGCGATCATGTTTGTCCAGTACAGGGGCATGGGCAAGCCATGGGGGATCTCGCGGCTCATTGCTTTGCCACCGTCGTCCCCCTGACGAGGAACGGTTCGAGCAGGCCGGGCACGGTGCGGGAGGCCAGTTCCAGTCCGGTGTCGCGGCCGACGTCCACCACCTCGTAGTGCCCGTGGCCCGCGGAGGTGGTGGCGGAGATCGTCAGCAGTCCCGAGCGCCGCTGGAAGTACGACTCCGTGATCGTCCATCCCGAGACGCCCCTGCGGTCCAGCGCCACCGTACGCCGTACCACCGCGCCCTTCCTGCTGACCAGGTGCCGTCCGCCCAGCGCGTGCCCGAGGTTCCTCGCGCCCTCGACGGCGGCCCAGGTACCGGCCGCCAGCACGACGAGGGGGACCGGCCACACCCAGGCGCGCACCCACGGCCAGGGCGTGAGCGCCGCCGCGGCGGCCACCGCCGCGGTCGTCAGCGCGGTGGCGACCAGGGCCCGCACGAGGCGCCGCCGCCTGGCCATCCGAGGATGCGGGACGAACGCGGGCACGCCGGCGCCCGTCCCCCGAAAGTCAGCCCGAAAGTCAGCCCGAAAGTCAGCCGGAGTGTCGGCGGGGATGTCGGCTGGGCGGTCGGCTGGACTGCCCGCCGGGTTGTCCATCGGGTTGTCCATCGGGCTGCCCGCATGGCTGTCGCCGCCGGCCGCGGCGACCTCGGCGGCGAGCCGCCAGGCCAGGTCGCGGGGGAGGGGCGGGGCGAGCGCGGCGGCGTCCTCGGTCTCGTTCCCGGCCTTCTCGCCCAGCCCGGTGGCGACGGTCTTGACGCGGGCGCCGCCGCCCAGCCGCAGCAGCAGCGGCTCGCTGATCTCCACGCCGCGCAGCCTGCGTACCTCCAGGGTGAGCGACCGGGTGGTCAGCAGCCCCCGGCGCAGCCGCAGCCGGCCGGGCTCCTGCTCCAGGCGGTAGCGGCCCCACGACTCGGCGAACAGCAGCACCGATCCGAGCACGCCGACGGCCAGGTTGACCGCGAGCAGCAACGGGACCGCCGTCAGCGGCCGCGTCACGATCCAGTCCCGCAGCGCGCTCGCCACTTCGCTCGTGACCGGCTTGAGCCCGGTCGCGTTGAGCGGCTTGTAGAGCGCGCCCAGGACCAGCGCGGTCCCGGTGACCGTCCACACCGTCAACGGCGCGTACCTGATCCACGACCAGCGCAGCTCGGCCAGCGGCCCGTCCCGCGCCTCCCGCTCGTCGTGCTGGTGCAGCAGGGTACGGCGGAGCGTCTCGGCGTCGTTCCTGGTCAGCGGGTCGAGCGTGAGCTCGGAGTGCTCGCCCGAGTTTTCACCGGTGCCCACCTTGGCCACGGTCAGGCCGAAGATCCGCAGGATCGGGGCGGCCTTGAGGTCCACGCTGCGCACCCGGTCGCGCGGGACCGAGTGGTGCCGGCGCGTGATGATGCCCGAACGCAGTTCGAGGCGCTCGGGGGTGAGCCGCCAGCGGGACGTACGCAGCCTGGCCAGGTCGTAGGCCACCACGGCGGCCACGATCAGCACGGCGGCGCCCGCGCAGGCCGCGACGACGCCGCCGGTCTGCCAGTCCTGGCCCAGCAGGAAGCGGGTGAGCCCGGCCACCGCGCCGGCCACGAGCGCCAGCGACTTGACGGCCGAGACCCACAGGCTCCGTCCGGCCAGCCGCCGCCAGCCCTCCTGCCGCTGCGCGGCGGGTTCGCGCGCGTCGGGATCGTCGCCCGCGTGGTCTGCCGCTTCGGGCGCCTGCGGTCGCAGGCCCGGCGCGTTCACGTGGCGTCCCCGGGCGTGGCCTGGGTGATGGCGGTGAGGCGTTCGGCCAGCTCGGCGGCCATCTCGTGGTCCAGCCCCTCGATCTTGACCGCGCCCGCCGACGAGGCGGTGGTCACCGTGACGTCGGCCAGTCCGAACAGTCGCTGCACCGGCCCCCGCGCGGTGTCGACCCGCTGGATCCGCGACATCGGCGCCACCCGCCAGGTGTGCGTCAGCCATCCCTTGCGGGTGTAGACGGCCTCGCCGGTGACCTCCCACCGCTCCACCCGGTAGTACGCCCGCGGCGCGACCAGCGCCAGCACCAGGCACGCCACCACGAACACGGCCACCGCCGCGCCCAGCCGGAGCGGCCGCTCGGTGAGGAACCAGTACGCCGCCACGGCCGCGACGGCGAGCGGCGCCATGAGAAGCAGCCACTGCACCGTCCACCACGGGACCACCCGCGGGTCGGCCCGGTTGCGCGGCGGCCTGAGCATGGTCGTGCTCACCTGTCTCCCTCCGTTCTCTTCGTCACGTCGGCCGCGGCCAGCAGCACGAGGCCGAGCACCCCGATCACGATGGCTGCGAACACCTCATATCCCTCCAGAAATGGCAGGTTGACCACGAGCAGGTCGTGCGCCCACCGCCACCATCCGAACAGGGCGTTGATCAGGCCGCCCACGCCCTGCAGGAGCAGCAGCCAGCCCGATATCGTCAGAAGCGCGTGCATGGATCCAGGCTCGCGGCGCGGCCTGCCACCCGCGTCGGCCGGAGGTCTCGGCCCGCATCTACTTTGGTCGCTGTCGTCTCACCCCTGGCAGGGCCTAACCTCGATGGACGTGACGGCACACCAGGACGACGGCGTCCACGCCCACGAATATCGATGGGCCCTGCCGTCGGTGCTGCTCGGCGACGCCCGCGAGGGCGGGCGCGTGCGCCGCTCGACCCGCGACTGGATCGTCGACACCCTCATGTTCCTGCTGGCCTGCGGCCTGACGGTGCTGTCCCTGCCGGAGATCCAGAACGCGCCCGCGCCGCTGCAGACGGCCGAGCAGATCCTGGGAGCGTTGTCGTGCGCGGCGGTGTGGCTGCGGCGCAGGTGGCCGGTCGGCCTGGCCGTGGTGACGATGCTGTTCTCGTCCTACCTGGAACTGCCCGGAGGCGCCTCCGTCGTGGCGCTGTTCACGGTGGCGGTGCACCGGCCGTTCAAGATTTCCGGGCCGGTCGCGCTGTTCTCCCTCGTCACGCTGGCGCCCTACGTCTTGCTGCGGCCGCGGACCGAGCTCGACCGGGGCTGGACCGCGGCGCTGGGCGTGGCGTTGGTCCTGACCGTGCTCGCGTGGGGGATCGTGGTCAGGGCCAGGCGGCAGGTCATCTGGTCGCTCAGGCAGCAGGCCGAGGTGGCCGCGGACGAGGCCAGGCGGAGCGAGCGCGAGCGCATCGCCAGGGAGATGCACGACGTGCTCGCCCACCGCGTCTCGATGCTCAGCCTGCACGCAGGCGCGCTGGAGTTCCGCCCGGACGCGCCCACCGAGGAGATCGCCAGGGCGGCGAGCGCCATCAGGAACAACGCCCACCTGGCGCTGCAGGACCTGCGGGAGGTGATCGGCGTGCTGCGCGCCGTCAGGCCGGGCGACCAGGACGAAGGGGAGGAGCCGGTGCCGGAGCGCCCGCAGCCCACGCTCGCCGACCTGCCCAAGCTGGCCGGGGAATGCCGGCTGGCGGGCATGGACGTGCGGCTGACCCTCGGGGTGGAGGACGCGCCCGAGGGGCTGGGCCGTAACCTCTACCGCATCGTCCAGGAGGCGCTCACCAACGCTCGCAAACACGCGGGAGGCGCGCCGGTGGCCGTCACGGTGGCGGGAAGGCGGGGCAAGGGGGTGTCGGTGGAGGTGCGCAACCCGCTGCGAGCCCGTCACGGCCTGCGCATCCCCGGCGCGGGCGCGGGGCTCATCGGGCTGACGGAACGCGCCGAGCTGGCGGGCGGCAGGCTGGAGCACGGCCCGACGCCGGAGGGCGAGTTCCTGGTACGCGCCTGGCTACCGTGGCCGGCGAAGACGACTCGGGAGGACGCATGACCACTCCGGCCGGCGGGCCGATCAGGCTGCTGATCGTCGACGACGACGCGATGGTGCGGGCCGGGCTGTCGATGATCCTCGGCGGCGCGGGCGACATCGAGATCGTCGGCGAGGCGGGCGACGGCTCCGAGGTGCCGCCCATGGTGGCCGAGCACCGCCCCGACGTGGTGCTGATGGACATCCGCATGCCGGGCGTCGACGGGCTCACCGCCACCGAGGCGCTGCGCCGCACCTCCTCGCCGCCCGAGGTGGTGGTGCTGACCACGTTCCACGCCGACGCCCAGGTGTTGCGCGCGCTGCGGGCGGGGGCGGCCGGGTTCCTGCTGAAGGACATCGCGCCCGCTGACCTGGTGCGTGCGATCAGGAAGGTGGCCGCGGGCGAGCCGATCCTGTCGCCGGCGGTCACGCGGCAGCTCATCACGCACGTGTCCGACGGCGGCGCGGAGCAGCGTACACAGCGCGCGAAGAAGCTGCTCGACCGGCTCAGCGAGCGGGAGCGGGAGGTGGCGACGGCCGTCGGCCAGGGCAAGTCGAACGCCGACATCGCGGGTGAGCTGTTCATGAGCGTGCCCACGGTCAAGGCGCACGTGTCGCGCATCCTGACCAAGCTCGACCTCAACAACCGGGTGCAGGTCGCGCTGCTGGTCTACGACGCGGGTTCGTAGCGGGGGCACCATGCGGGCGGCACGATCGCGGCGTTCTCTCGCCGGCCGGCCGCTGGAATTCCAGCTTTTCGCGCCGGGGTCCCGGCGACCCGGCCGACCGGCGCCCTGGTGGGCGCCCGCGCCGACGCGGCCCGCCGGCCGTGGCCAAGCGCTTGTCCACAGTGGAGTGGCCGTTACGGTCAGGTACGCGGCAGCCGTACCCTTGTCTGAAAGGGCATGTCACGAAGGGACAAGTGGGATGAGTTCAGCGGGTGAAGGCCTGTCTCGCCCGCTTCCCGAGCAGGTGCGGCTGAATGTCGTCGACTTGGCGTCTCAAGTTCTCGGCACGATGCCCGCTGCCGCCATTCCGCCGCCGCTGCGGGGCATCGCCAAATTCGACCCCCGCAAGCGGGCCAAGCTGGCCGGCGCCCCCATCGCGGCGCAGTTGGAGAACGACAAGAAGTTCCGCGAGCTGGTCGCGGAGTCCGTGACCGCGGGCTGGCCCGAGCTGGTCGCCTCGCTCGCCGAGGGCAACGTGCCGCCCGCCGCAGATCCCGTGCTCGTGGCCGCGGCCGCCTATCTCACGCGCCCGCCGGGCTGGGCGGAGATGATCGAGACCGCCCGCGCCGACCTGGAGCAGTCGCTGGCGGCCGCCGAGGATTCCGAGCGCGAGGAGGTCGTCGCCCGGCTGCGCGAGCAGCTCGCCGCGCAGAAAAGCGCGGCCAAGGAGGACACTGACCGCCTGCGCGAGCAGGTCAAGGCGGCCCGCGCGGAGAACTCCGATCTGCGCCGCAGGCTTCACGACGCCCGCGAGCGGGCCAAGGCCGCGATGCGGCGGGCCGAGGAGATGGAGCGGGCCGCCGAGGAGGCGCGCACGGCCGCCTCGGTCGCGGGCAGCGCCGGCGAGTCCGAGCTGCGGCGGCTGCGCGAGCGGCTGTCGGACGTGGAGAAGCAGCTCGAAGCCTCGCGCCGGGCCGCGCGCGAGGGCAGGAGCATCGAGGACGCCCGCATAAGGGTGCTGCTCGACGCGCTGCAGGACGCCTCCGCCGGGCTGCGCAGGGAGCTGGCCCTGCCCACCACGATCAGCCGGCCGGCCGACTCGGTCGCCGCGGTCACCGGCGAGCGGCCGGGTGTGCGCGTGCCCGCGCGTGCGCTCGCCGACGACGACCCGCAGCTCCTCGACCAGCTGCTCGCGCTGCCGCAGGTCCATCTGATCATCGACGGCTACAACGTCACCAAGACCGGCTACGGCACGCTCACCCTCGCCGACCAGCGCAACCGGCTGATGACCGGGCTGGGCGGGCTGGTGGCGCAGACCAGGGTCGAGGTGACCGCGGTCTTCGACGGGGCCGAGCTCAACGCCCCTGTGCAGGTCGTGGCGCCGCGGGGGGTGCGGGTGCTGTTCAGCGCGCCGGGGGAGATCGCCGACGACCTGATCCGCCAGCTCGTACGCGCCGAGCCGCCCGGCCGCGCCATCGCCGTGGTGTCGTCGGACCGGGAGGTGGCCGAGTCCGTCAGGCGGATGGGAGCCAGACCCGTTCCTTCTGGCTTGCTGCTGCGCCGCCTGGGCCGGGCTTAAGTTACAAATTGGTCTGTTCGGGTGAGACCCCACCCGCCACTTCTGTACTATTTCGCCCCAGTAAAGATCCCTGGGAGGCGACGCAGTGAGGTTTGGCCGGGTGCCGGTGGCCGTGGGTCTCGCGTTCGGGCTGGTGGTGTCCCCCATGGGGGTTGCGCTCGCTGATCCGAAGCCCACCATCGGGCAGGCCAAGGCCAAGCTCGACAAGCTCAACGACAAGGCCGACAAGGTCGTCGACCGTTACAACGCGGCGACCGAGCGCCACAAGAAGGCCAAGGGCTCCTACACCAAGCTGAACAAGAGCTACAAGCGCAAGCTCCGTACGGTCGCGAACCTGCGCGTCGAGATCGCCGACATGGCCGCAAGCGTCTACCGGGTCGGCGAGTACGCCACCTCCCTTCCTGGGCTGGTCGGCTCCGAGAATCCGCAGGGACGGCTGGCCGGGATGGCGCTGGCCGGGCAGATGGCCAAGGAGCGCTCGCAGAAGCTGGCCGCGTTCGACCGGGAGAACCGCGGGCTGAAGAAGGAACGCGACAAGGCGCAGGACGCGCTGCGGTCCGCCGACGAGGTGCGCGACCAGGTCGAGAAGGAGCGCAAGGAGATCCTCGGCCTCATCGCCAAGCAGAAGAAGCTGCTGAAGAAGCTGGGCGCCTACAGGACCGGTGACCCGAACAGCACCGGCATCGAGTACACCGGGTCCGCCTCCGGGAACGCCGCGGCGGTGCTGCGGTTCGCGTTCGCGCAGGTCGGCAAGCCGTACGTGTTCGGCGGGACCGGGCCGGGCGGCTACGACTGCTCGGGGCTGACCCAGGCGGCCTGGCGGGCGGCCGGCGTGTCGCTGCCGAGGACGACGTGGTCACAGTGGTCGTGGGGCGCGAGCCGCAGGGTGTCGCTGAACGCGCTGCAGCCCGGGGACCTCGTCTTCAGCGAGGGCCTGGGACACGTCAGCATTTATGCGGGCAACGGAAAGATCGTCCATGCGCCGCAGACGGGCGACGTGGTCAAGGTGGTCACCCTCTCCTCCTACGGCAGGGGCCTCGTGGGCGCCGTCCGCCCGTAGATCCGCCCGTCACTCACCCACCTACGACGCATCATCGTTGCCCCCGCCGGGCCCCCGCCGGGGCGGCGCCGGGGCGGCGCCGGGCCCCCGCCGGGGCGGCGCCGGGGCGGCGCCCGCCCGTCCCGCAGTCGTGTTCCGCCACGTTCCGCCACTCTGTGATCACCGCGGGTCTCGCGCGGCAGGGCGAAATATGTGACAAAGGCGACATATGACTCCTGACAGATGGGCGTGGACAGAAGTGTGAGTAGGGTCACTTTTTGGTAACGGCGCATCTGTTTCAGCAGGGGTTCGGGATTTTACAGACATCTTTTTGGATCTTTACCGGCTGACTGTGCTTTTGCCGATCCTTGACCGTTCCGCGTAGTTTCTGGCGTCGTCGCGGTGCACAAGCCATGACGCCGCGACCCCGCATCGGTCCCTCCCGATGTGAAGACAGATAAAGATCCGCTGGTCATCGCCGCGACATCCCCATGGCACAACTGCTGAATCGGGGCGATGGCCTGCCGAATCCGTGCAGCCAGGAGGCACGGAACCGGGGACCCAGCGATCCCAGTTCCCCAGGGATCAGGGGTGAATCGGCGCGCCAACCGCGCCGTAGGGCGACTTCCAGGCCCGAATCCGACAGCTAACCCGGTAGGCGTTCGTGGAAGAGCCAAGGAGAAATCCTGTCTACCTCCCTGCACAACCCCCGTCTGTCCCGCCTTGCCCTGCGTGGCGCAGCGCTCACGATGACCGTGACGGCCGGAGGTCTGGTCCTCCATGCCCCGACGGCCCCGGCGGCCCAGGCGGCGACGACGAGCGACACGGCCGGTGTCTCCTCGGTGAGGGCGGTCACGGCCGCCGGCACCGCGAAGTCGGCCAAGGCCGCCCGGAAGCGAGCAGCCAAGATCGCTCGGCAGAAGGTGAAGGCCGGCAAGGCCCTCACCGTGGCCAAGAACCAGATCGGTGACCCGTACCGTTACGGCGCCACAGGGCCTGGTTCGTTTGACTGCTCCGGCCTCGTCCAGTTCGCCTGGAACAAGGCCGGGGTGAAGCTCCCGCGCGTGGCGAGCAGCCAGTTCGCCCGCATCAGGAACAAGGTCTCCTGGAAGAACCTCAAGCCAGGCGACCTCATGTTCTTCAACGGGCTCGGCCACGTGGGCATGTACGTCGGCAAGGGCAAAATGATCCATTCGCCGCGGACAGGCGAACGGGTGCGCATCGACAAGCTGGGCGGATGGCGCAAGTCGTCGTTCGTCGGCGCGGTCCGTCCCGGCCTGTGACGAAGCCCGCCCGGGGCCTGGGTGACCTCCCAGGACCCCGGGCGGGCTCCCGTCTCCCCGTCCGTTCTCAGCGCCGCCGTACGCGCCGGCCCCCACTACGATCGGCAGCGTGTCCCAGCAGGTGAGCCGACGAGCCGCGCTGACCGCGTTCCTTTTCCTCGGCCTGGCCGCCGACGCCCCCGCTC
>NZ_SMJZ01000214.1 GCF_004348345.1 Nonomuraea longispora | reverse complement strand
GGCCCCGGCCTTGCGCGGCCCGCACCCCAACGTCACCGAAGGTGCGGCAACTGTCACTCTCCGCATGAGCGATGCCGGGTTACGTTGCGTGTACGGGCGTCATAGAGAGCGGGGACGGACATGCGCTTCATCGCCAGGTTCCACGGCACGTACGACGGCCACACCGCGCCGGCCCGCTGAGCGTGAGCGCCGCCGCTCTGCTCGCCGGTGGGGTCGCCGCCGGGCTCGTGGCCGGCACCGCCTCGTGCACCGCGGCACAGGGCGGGCTGCTCATGGGGCTGACCGACGGCCACCACGGGCGTGATCGCGCGCTCGTGGCGTGGTTCCTCGCCGGCCGGCTGGCCTCCCACACGGTCGCCGGCGCGCTGCTGGGGCTGCTCGGCTCGGCCGTCGCCCTGCCGCCGCAGGCGCGGGCCGTGCTGCTCGTCGTGGCCGGCGTCACGGTGACCGTGTTCGCGATCCGGCTCATGAGGCGCGGGCACGCCGGCTGCGCCCCGCCGCCATCGCAGGCTCCTTCGAGATACAAGGCGCCGCTGCTGGGCGCGGCCACCATTCTGGTGCCGTGCGGCGTGACGCTCGGCATGGAACTGCTCGCGGTCTCCAGCGGTTCGCCGGTGGCGGGGGCGGCGGCCATGGCGGGCTTCGTCATCGGTACGGCTCCGGCGTTCGCGCTGCTCGGCTACGTGCTGCGGCGCGTCTCCCGCACCCGGCTGGCCAGGCTGGCCGGGGTCGTCGCGATCGCGGCCGGGCTCTGGACCGCCGCCTCCGGGATCAGCCTGGGAGGCTGGCTGCCCGCCTCCGACCCCGCGCAGGCGGTCACCGGGCCAGGAGGACAAAGCGTCACGGTCTGGGCCACCCGCGACGGCTACCGCCCGGCCATCGTGTCGGCCCGGGCGGGCGTGCCCGTCGAGGTCGTCTTCAAGGTGGCCGAGCACGGCTGCACGGACACCGTCGTGATCCACGGCCGCGACGTCGCCCTGCCGGCCACCGTACGCCTGCCGCCACAACCACCGGGAAGCCTACGCTACGTCTGCGGGATGGGCATGTACGCGGGTATCCTCACCTTCTCCTCACCCGGGCACTGATCATCGACGCTGCTTCAGTCCAGGATGCTGAGCCCCCAGGGGTACCTCGGGCCGCCCACCTCGTCGCAGGCCCACGCGATCGCGCCTTGAGCACCCACGTACGCCGCCCCCGCGTCGCGGCACTCCTGCCAGGTCATGTAGTAGCCCTCGCACCACCACACGGCTCGCGATGACAGCCCGGCCGGCGCCGTTCCGTCGCAGGCCTTCGCGACGGCGGTTCCGGGGAAGGCCAGGCACAGCCCGGTCGCAGCCACGACGGTCGCGAGGAGGCCCGTGACAGTTCTCTTGCGCATCATCGTCCTTCTCTCCTTCGGTTACGCTCCCGCCTCGAGCTCCCGGAGCGAGCGGCGTTACTCTGTGTGATTTCATCGTGATGCGCCTGGACGGACCGGGCCAGGTCAGCATGAGGACATTCAGCGGACACCGCGGCGAGAGAGCGGAAACCCGCCGCACGGTCACGCGAGAGACCGCGCTCCGGCGTTCACCCTGGAGCACTTGTCGGCGATTACGGTTCGCGATCGCGTGATCACGTGCCACTCTGTCGCCATGGCCTGGCAAGGAGAGGTGACGGCGCCGTCCGTACCGGCGCCACGTGCGGGGGACGAGCACGAGCTGCTGGCTGCGGCACGTGCGGGCGACGCGCAGGCCGCGCACCGGCTCGGCAAGCTGTACGCCCAGCACGGTGACCGCGCGGCCGCCAAGCACTGGTGGGAGCGGGCCGCCGCGGGCGGCAACGTCGACAGCGCCTACAACCTGGGCATCTGGCACGAGAAGCACGGCAGCCTGGAGGAGGCCGTCTCCTGGTACGAGCGAGCCGCGAGCACCGGCGACGCCGAGGCCGCGGCCAACCTGGCGACGCTGCTGCTCGAACAGCGCGGCGACGCCGTAGCCGCCAGGGGCTGGTTCGAGGCGGCGGCGCGCAACGGGTCACGGGGGGCGGCCCGCAGGCTAGCTCTGTTGTGCGAGGACTCGGGCGAGCTGGCGGCGGCCCGCGAATGGCACCGCCAGGCGGCGGCCGACGGCGACGTCGCCTCGGCGCACGACCTGGGCTTCCTCGCCTATTCCGCGGGCGACGACGGGGAGACCGTGCACTGGTGGGAGCGCGGGGCCAGGGGCGGCCACGCCGAGTCGGCCCACTGCATGGGTCTCTACCTGCACGCCAGCCGCGACCCTGAGGGCGCCGAGGCCTACTACCGGCTGGCCGCCAAGTGCGAGCACGCCGGCGCCGCCTCCCGGCTCGGCGGTCTCGCGCTGTCCAGGGGCGACCTGCGTACGGCGCGGGCCTGGTTCGAACGCGCGGCCGGCGCCGGGCGGGTGGAGGACCAGCGGATGGCCGGGTTCGTCTGCGTGGAGCTGGGCGACAGCGCGGCGGCCAGCCACTGGTTCGGCCGGGCGGCCGCCGGCGGCGACCCGGAGTCGGCCTACGACTACGCGCTGCTGCTCATCGCCGAGTTCGGTGACCTGGCGGGCGGGCAACACTGGTTCAGGCAGGCGGCGCTGGCCGGGCACCACGAGGCGGCGGTCGAGCTGGGCGGACTGTTGTCGGTGGCGGGAGAGCACGGCGAGGCGCGCGAGTGGCTGTCGGACCCGCCGCCTCCCACCTGGGGCCGCTCCGCCGAGCCGGAGCTGACGGCGAGGGCGGAACTGGCCGCCGCGGCGACCGGGCGCAGGGGCGGGGTGGCGCTGGACGTACGGGACCTGACGGAGGTGCTGGGCACGTGGGACGTGGTGACCCGGCCGCTGCACGACCATTCCGAGGTGATCGGGTGGCTGGTGGAGCGGAGCGGGGTGCACGTGAGCGCGGTCGAGCATCTGGCGTCGGTACGCGGCACGCTGCTGCGTCCGGGCAGCGCACCGTGGCCGAGCCCCGGAGAGCTCCGGCACGTCCTGGCCACCGCGCGCGACCTGCGCCGGCGCTTGGGGGTGCGCTGACCGGCCGAGGTGGGCCCGGGTGCGGTGGTCAGCGCTGGCCGAGGTGGAACTGGTGGCCTTCGTCGTCCTTGAAGACGGCCGACCAGCCCCACGGCTGGTGCTGCGGCTGCTGGACGAACTCGACGCCGCGCGCCACGAGCTCCTCGCACGTCCTGACGATGTCGTCGGCCTCGAACAGCACATAGTGGGGCATGCCCTTGACCGGTGCGGGCCAGTCGGGGGCGGCCTTGATGAGGACCAGCCGGGTGCCCCCGCCGGGCGGCTCGACCTCGATCCAGCGGTCGTCGCCGTACGGCATGTCGGTGGTGACCGTGAAATCCAGCTTGCCGGTCCAGAAGTCGACCGCGCGCTGCTGGTCGTCGACGTAGAGGGTGACCTGGCTGACGGTGAGCGCCATCGTACCTCCATAGTTATATCCACGCCGGATATAACCAGAGCGGTGCTATCGTGTCAATCATGCTCACCGCCGCCGGGTTCCACGTGCTCCTAGCCCTGGCCAGCGGCCGCGGGCATGGCTACGCGGTGATGCGGTTCGTCGAGGAGATCAGCGGCGGCGCGGTCAAGCTGAGGCCCGGCACGCTCTACCGGACCATCAACCGGCTGGTGGCCGACGGGCTGGTGGAGGAGTCCGACGCCGGAGACCCGGCCGCGCCCCACGACGCCAGAAGGCGCTACTACCAGCTGACCCCGCAGGGTGAGCGGGCCGCACGGGAGGAGGCCGAGCTGATGACCCGCCTGGTGACGGCCGCGAGAGAGGCAGGCCTGATCACATGACGTCGCTACGCCCGCAAGGATTGTGAGGAGACATCCGCCCTCGGCGCGCTTGCCCCGCCGACGCTGGGCGGCTACCCCGTGCTGGTCCTGCTGGGGGTCGAGGACCCCGACGCGGTCGGCGCGCGGGCGATCAGCGCGGGTGCCGAGGTGGAGATGCCGGTGGACGAGATGTTCTGGGGCGAGCGGTACGGCGTGCTGCGCGACCCCTTCGGTCACCGCTGGGCCGTGACGACCGCCAGGGAGCAGCTCACCCCCGAGGAGATCGTGCGCAGCACGACGTACCGCGTGGACGGCTAGACGAGTTCGGCCATCGGGGTGTACGCGAGCCCGAGCGCCTCGGCGACCGGCTGATTGGTCAGCAGGCCGTCGTGCGTGTTGAGCCCGCCCGCGAGCCCGGCGTCAGCCTTGACGGCCTCCCGCCAGCCCATGTTCGCCAGCTTGACCGCGTACGGGAGGGTCGCGTTGGTGAGGGCGTAGGTGGAGGTGTTGGCGACGGAGCCCGGCATGTTGGCCACGCAGTAGAAGACCGAGTCGTGCACCGTGTACGTGGGGTCGGCGTGCGTGGTCGGCCGCGAGTCCTCGAAGCAGCCGCCCTGGTCGATGGCGATGTCGACGAGCACGGAACCCGGCTTCATGCGCGACACGAGGTCGTTGGAGACCAGGGTGGGGGCCTTGGCGCCCGGGATCAGCACCGCGCCGATGACGAGGTCGGCCTGCGGGACCTCCCGCTCGATCGTGTACGACGTCGAGACCAGCGTCTTGAGCCGGCCCCGGTAGATGGCGTCGATGGAGCGCAGCCGGTCGAGGTTGGTGTCGAGCACGGTCACGTCGGCGCCCATGCCGACGGCGATCTGCGCGGCGTTCAGCCCCGACACGCCGCCGCCGATCACGACGACCTTGGCGGGAGCCACCCCGGGCACGCCGCCCGGCAGCACGCCGCGGCCGCCGTTGAAGCGCATCAGGTTGTACGCGCCCACCTGCGGCGCGAGCCGGCCGGCGACCTCCGACATCGGGGCGAGCAGCGGCAGCGCCCCGCCCACCTGCACCGTCTCGTACGCGATGCCGGTGGTTCCCGCCCTGAGCAGGGCGTCGGTGCACGGGCGGGAGGCGGCCAGGTGCAGGTAGGTGAACAGCACCAGCCCGTCCCGCAGCCGGTGGTACTCCTCGGCGATCGGCTCCTTCACCTTGAGCACCAGACTCGCCTCGCCCCACACCGCGTCGGCGCTGTCGACGATCTTGGCGCCCGCCGCCAGGTATTCCTCGTCGGTGATGGACGAGCCCAGGCCGGCGCCCCGCTGGACGGTGACGTCGTGGCCGTTGCGCACCAGTTCGTGCACGCCCGCGGGGGTCGCCGCGACCCGGTATTCATGGTTCTTGACCTCGGCAGGAACGCCGATCTTCATGCGGTGGTTCCTTTCGGGCGCCGGCACGTCGTACCGGATCGTGAGTGTGTCACGCGAGCGGCCTCTACAGGCGCGCCCATGCCTGGGTGAGTACGTCGCGGAGGATCGACCCGATCTCGGCGAACTCCTCCGGTCCGGCGATCAGCGGGGGCGCGAGCTGGATGACGGGGTCGCCGCGGTCGTCGGCGCGGCAGTAGAGGCCGGCCTCGTACAGCGCCTTGGACAGGAAGCCGCGCAGCAGCCGCTCCGACTCCTCGGCGTCGAACGTCTGCTTGGTGGTCTTGTCCTTGACGAGTTCGATGCCCCAGAAGTAGCCGGAGCCGCGTACGTCGCCGACGATCGGAAGGTCGCGCAGGCCGTCGAGGGTCTCCTTGAACAGCGGCTCGTTCCTGGTGACGTGGCCAAGCAGGTCCTCGCGCTCGAAGATGTCGAGGTTGGCCAGCGCGACGGCGGCGGAGACGGGGTGGCCGCCGAAGGTGTAGCCGTGCGCGAACATGGTGTCGCCGTCCTTGAACGGCTCGAACAGCCGCTCGTGCGCGATCATGGCGCCGATGGGGGAATAGCCGCTGGTCAGGCCCTTGGCGCAGGTGATGATGTCCGGCACGTAGTCGAACTTCTGGCCGCCGAACATGGTGCCGAGCCGGCCGAACGCGCAGATGACCTCGTCGGAGACGAGCAGCACGTCGTACTCGTCGCAGATCTCGCGCAGGCGCTGGAAGTATCCGGGAGCGGGAGGGAAGCAACCGCCGGCGTTCTGCACGGGCTCGGCGAAGACGGCGGCCACCGTGTCGGGGCCCTCCATCTCGATGGCGCGGGCCACCCGCTCGGCGGCCCAGAAGCCGTACTCCTCGGGGTTCATGCCCTTGACCCCGGTGATCTCGTCGGCGCGGTAGTGATTGGTGTTGGGCACCCTGATGGAGCCGGGCACGAGCGGCTCGAACATCTCCTTGAACGCCGGGATGCCGGTGATCGACAGTGCGCCCTGCGGGGTGCCGTGGTAGGCGATCTGACGGCTGATGACCTTGTGCTTGAGCGGCTTGCCGACGAGCTTGAAATACTGTTTGGCCAGCTTCCATGCCGATTCGACGGCTTCGCCGCCGCCGGTGGTGAAGAAGACGCGGTTGAGCTCGCCGGGGGTGTAGGCGGCCAGGCGCTGGGCCAGCTCCGCCGCCTTGGGGTGGGCGTAGGACCAGAGCGGGAAGAACGCGAGCTCCTGGGCCTGCTTGGCGGCGGCCTCGGCGAGCTCCTGTCGCCCGTGCCCGGCCTGGACGACGAAGAGCCCCGCCAGACCGTCGAGATAGCGCTTGCCGTGGATGTCGTAGACGTAGGAGCCCTCACCGCGGACGATGGTCGGGATCTCGGACTGCTGGTGGGAGCTGTGTCTGGTGAAGTGCAACCACAGGTGGTCCTGCGCGGCCTTGAGGACGTCGTTTTCCGGCTGCGTCATGGTTATCTTCCCTCGTGTCTGACTTCCCACAGTTTGCCTGTTCACCTGCCGCTTGCCAAGCGAATCGGTCGCGACACTCTGCAAGAAAATCGAGATCCGCAGCACCGCTATGTAACGGCAACGAAATCCGCATACCCGCGGCCGCAGCCCGGACCCGTTTCCGTGTCGCGGGACCTCGTATCCTCCTCATGACGGCAAAGCGCCTGTCACCCTGTAGAACTGTTCGAGATATCTCTGTGAGAACGACCCCCGGGGGAACCGTCCGTGACTCCTGACCAGATCGAAAGCGCTGTCGCCGCCGCGATGCCCCAAGGCGTCGAGGAGCTGAAGCGGCTTGCCGCCATCCCCTCCGTGGCCTTCCCCGGGCATCCGGAGGAGCCGGTGCGCGCCGCCGCCGCGCTGACGGAGGAACTGCTGCGCTCCGCCGGCCTGCCGCGCGTCCAGCAGGTGCCGGTGGAGGGGAGCTTCCCCGCGGTCTACGGCGAGGCGCCCGCGCCTCCCGGCGCGCCCACCGTGCTGCTCTACGCGCACTACGACGTGCAGCCGGCCGGCGACCCGGCCGCGTGGCGCACCCCGCCGTTCGAGCCGACCCTGATCGACGGCCGCCTGTACGGCCGCGGCTGCGCCGACGACAAGTCGGGCATCATCTCCCACGTCACCGCCCTGCGCGCCTTCCAGGGCCGGTTCCCGGTGGGCATCAAGGTCATTATCGAGGGTCAGGAGGAATACGCGGGCGAGCGTCTGGAGGCGTTCGTCGAGCAGAACCCCGAATTGTTGCGCGCCGACGCCATCGTGGTGGCCGACACCGGCAACCCGCGCGTGGGCGACGCCTCGGTCACGACGTCGCTGCGTGGCATGGCCGCCTTCACCGTCGAGGTTCGCACGCTGCGTGAGGCGGTGCACAGCGGATCGTTCGGCGGCGCCGCCCCCGACGCGCTGGCGGCCCTGATGCGCATGCTGACCTCGCTGCACGGCGACAACGGCGAGGTCCGGGTGCCGGGCCTGCCCAGGGGCAACTTCTTCGGCCAGGGACCGTCGGAGGCGGAGTTCAGGCAGACGGCCGGCGTGCTCGACGGGGTCTCGCTGGTGGGCGCGGGTTCGCTGGCCGACCGCCTGTGGTCGTCCTACTCGATCACCGTGACCGGCATGGACGTGCCGACGGTGTCGGGCGCGATCAACGCCGTGCAGCCGGTCGCCAGGGCCAGGGTGACGATCCGCATCCCGCCGGCCGGCGACCCGAAGACGACGGTCAACGCGGTGACGGAGTTCCTGCGTCAGGTGGCGCCGTGGGACGTGAAGGTGACGTTCGGCGACGTCGTCGTGGGCTCGGGCTTCCAGGCCGACTCCGGCGGCAAGGCCCGGTCGGCGCTCAACCGGGCGATGGAGCGCGCCTTCGGCCGCCCGCCGCGCGACGTGGGCGCGGGCGGGTCGATCCCGCTGGTCAACACGCTGCTCAAGCAGTTCCCCGCGGCGGAGATCCTGCTGTTCGGCGCGGAGGACGAGGACGCCGCCATCCACGCGCCCAACGAGCGGGTCGACCTGGAGGAGCTCCGCCGCGTCGCCACCACGGAGGCGCTGTTCCTCCACGAGCTGAGCCTTCCCTCGGCGCTCGGCGTCTAGGGGTCCGCCCGGCGCTCGGGCCGCTTCAGGTCGGGGCGAACATGCGTGGTCTCGCGTGCAGGACCACGACGTTCGGCCCCGGCTCTGACAGGGCGGCGAACGCCCGAGATCGCGAGCGCGCGCTGTCCTGTGGCCGCCGCGCCGATGGCGGCGGGCAGCGCGTACCCGAGGCCGTCCGCGCCCTGCGCCGACCACATGTGACCGGGGAAGGCCGACCACGCCCAGTAGGTGAGGACGGTCATGTCCCAGAACGACAGCACGCCGGACGGCACCGCCTCCAGCAGCGCGAACTCCTGCTCGTGGCCGCCAGCTTGCCGGCGTCCGCCTCGACGTGGACGACACGGCCGCGCGGGCGCATCGTGTGGTAGTCGCTGGACAGCTCCCCCAGCCCCGAACCCGCGACCAGCAGCACGTCCGCCCCTTCGAGGAAGTCGGTGACGAAGCGGTCCTCCAGCCACGACTGCAGCGACAGCGGGAGCTGGACCCCGAGCTGGTCGGCGACGTGCTCGCGGTCATGCGCGACCTGGCCGGGAGCACCTGGCGGATCACGTCATGACCCTCGGCACCCGCCCGGACGCGCGAGCGCTTCTTCCCCTTCTGTGACGCTGCCCTCTCCCGCCGCCGGATGGCGCCCGCAGCGAAGGCAGGCGGCACCGTCGGCCGCCGGGTCAACACCTGCGCGGAAAAGATGGAACCTCGGGTGACGCTCATGGCAATCACCTCTGTCATGACATGCAGCACCCGAAAGGCACGAGATGCGACACGAGAGCCGGGCGCCCGCCTCGCCGGGGCCCGGAGCCATGGAGGCGGGCCGTGACGCTCCGGCGGGCGCCATATCCCGGCACGAGTCCGAGCGATTCGCCGCCCTGTTCACCCGCCACGCCCCCGAGCTCAGGCGCTACGTCATCCGGCGCCTCGGCCTGGAGCCCGCGGACGACATCGTCGCCGAGACGTTCGCCGTGGCCCTGCAGCACCTGGCGTCGTACGACGCGACCCGCGGCGACGAGAGGGCGTGGTTGTACGGCATCGCCACCAACCTTGTCGGACGGCACCGCCGCCGCGAGATCGGCCTGTACAAGGCGCTGAGCCGGACAGGGGCCGACGCGGTGATCGAGCCGTTCACGGACGAGGTGGACCGGCGGGTGAGCGCGGACGGCGTGAGCAGGCAGTTGGCCAGGGCGCTATCCGGGCTGTCCCGGCGGCACCTCGACACGTTGCTGCTGGTGACGTGGGCGGACCTGACCTACGAGCAGGCCGCGGCCGCTCTCGGTGTCCCCGTGGGCACGGTGCGGTCGCGGGTCAGCCGGGCTCGGAACAAACTACGCCGGGTGCTGGGCGGCGTCGACCCTGCGGCAGTGGAAGAGGAGCGGAGACGGTGAACGAGATCGAGTTGCTCAACAGGATGCGGGACGAGGTTCCCGAGCAGCAGGACCTGCGTGGCGTGGAGCGCGCACTGGCCCGGCGCACGGCGGGTCCGGCGCCGATGCCGGCGCGGCGACCGGTGTACCGGCTGCGGCTGGGGCTGACCGCGGCCGGGGCATGCGCACTGGCCGTCGCCGCGACGGCCGTCGCCACCTCGGGGGGCGGGAACGTGCAGCCGCCGGTCGCGACGACGACGCGACCGGCGGTGACGAAGACGGTGCTGGAGCGGGCCGCGCTGGTGGCCGGCCGATCCACCGCCCAGGAGATCAGGCCCGACCAGTGGTTCTACCTGAAGGAATCGCAGCACATGGGCGGCGGCCTGCCGACCTTCGAACACTGGAGCCGGATGGACGGGGGCAGGACGGCGTTGCGCCAGGAAGGCGGTGAGCTCAAGGTGGGGCCCCCGGAGAAGGGGCCGACCGACGTCACCCGCACCCAGCGGGAGGTGGAGGCCCTGCCGACCGACCCCGACGCCCTCGTGAAGCACTTCCGCGGGCTCGAGACGGCCCGCACCCCGCTGTCGGTGTGCGCGCCTATGTGTCCTCCCGAGATCGCCGACGACGTCAAAGTGTTCGGGGCGATCGGGTGGTACATGAAGTTCGGGCCGATGATCCCGCCGGACACGCGCGCCGCGATGTACCGGGCGCTGGCCAAGCTCCGGCACGTCTCCGTCGAGGAGAACGCGACGGACATGGACGGCCGCGCGGGCGTGGGCGTGGTCTTCGACGCGGGTGCTCACGGCAAGTCCGTCTACATCCTCGACTCCGGCGACTACCGCTACATGGGCGTCAAGTCTGTGGACGACGGTGCGGCCATCGGGATGTCGGTGCTCGGCGCCGGCATCGTCGACAACGCCGGCGACCTGCCCTGAGCCCGCGGGCGCGGCCGGTCAGTTGTGCGCGGGACGGCGGTGCACGAGCCGCAGGCCCATCTCGACCAGCGTCCAGCCCAGGCGGATCTGCCAGCGGCGGACGGCTGGGACGGGCTTCGTGGTCACGCGGTGGCGCTCCGCCTCGGCGCGCAGCTCGCGGGCGCGCTGATGTTCGACGTACAGGAACAGGTCGCTGTTCATCATCACGTCTCCTCAGGTGCGGAACGGGAAGCCGTTGACGTGCAGGACGACGTTCTCGCGCCCCTGTGTCTCGCCTGCCTCGCGGGCCGCCGTGCCGCGCTCGCGCCACTTCGCGACCAGCTCGTCGAGCTCACGGCCGAGTTCCTGAAGTTCCTCGGCCGTGAGCGTGAACAGGTATTCGGAGCTGAACGACGCGCCGCGCCAGTCGTCACTCCAGGCGTCCCTGGTGTCGAGGTGCTCCTCGTACATCTCGTAGCGCTGGCGGGCGTACACGCGGGAGACGGCCGCGTGGACGGCGGCCCGCTCGGGGGCTTCGCGCCAGTCCTCGTCCCTGGTGCTGATCGTGGTCGAGACCGGCCGCCACCACCGCTCCCTGCCGTCGCCGCTGCCCGGCTCTGCCTCCTCGATGATCCTGTGCGCGGACAGCTTGCGCAGGTGGTAGCTGACCAGGGACACGGGCTCGTCGACCTTGTCGGCCAGCTGTGACGCGGTCGCCGTGCCCGCCATGAAGAGCGCGCGGTAGAGCTTGATGCGCAGCGGGTGGCCAAGCGCCTTGAGCGTGTCGATGTCCTTGACGCGATGGTTCTTCTCGGCGGCCATGGCTCCATGGTAAGTAGGAAAGGAAATTTGCGCAATATAAGTTGCGCAAATTTCCTTTCCTACCCGAGGCTACCGGAGCGCATGACAAGGCCGCCCGGCGCCGGCGGGCGCGGGGCGGCCGATGGAGGGTGCTACCTGACGGGCAGGTCGTAGACGCGGCGCACGCTGCTGCCGAGCCGGCTCACGTCGGCGCCGTACACGTGGAGCGACACGCCCACCTCGTCGCTCGTGTTGCGCACCATGTGAATGTCACCGGGCGGCGCGAACCCGCTGACCTCCCCGGGACGGTTGGCCGCGCGGCCGATCTCCACCAGATGGTCACCCATGTCGCGGTAGAGGGTCTCGTATTCGATGCCGCTGAGAATGCCGAACGTGCACCACGAGACATGGTCGTGGATCGCCGTGAACTGGCCGGGCCGCCACACGACCGCCACGATCGAGAAGTCCTCCTGGGCGTGCAGCACGCGGGACACGTACCCGTCGGGTGAGCCGGCACGCTCCTCCGGCGAGAGGATGTCGAGCCCGGGGAGGCCGCCGCGGAGCAGATCGGCGACGGCGTACGCGGTGTCGCGCGACGTTTGCTCGCGCGCCACGATCCCGGAGATGCCGGACACGAGCGGATCCAGCCCCGGACGGACGGCGGTGACGGTGCGCATGAGTACTCCCTGGTATTCGCCTTCCCTTCTACCGTGCTCCATCCGGACCAATAGGTCCAACAGAAGTCTTCTGGTCCATCGATAGATACGATTGATGAATGCTCGACGTCACCCGGCTCCACGTCCTGCTCGCGGTCGCCCGTACGGGCTCGCTGACCGCGGCCGCCAAGGAGCTCCACTACTCCCAGCCCTCCGTCAGCCACCACCTGGCCAGGCTGGAGGCGGAGACCGGGGCCAAGCTCGTCCAGCGCGCCGGGCGCGGCATCCGGCTCACCGACGCGGGCCGGCTGCTCGCCGAACGCGCCGCCGAGATCATCGGCCGTCTCGACGCCACTTCAGAGGAACTGGCCGCCCACGTCGGGCTGCGCACCGGCCGGGTGCGGCTGACCGCCTTCCCCTCCGCGCTGGGCACGTTCATCCCGAAAGCGGCAGGCCTGCTCGCCGCCGCCCACCCGGGGCTGCGCCTGGAGCTCACGGAGACCGAGCCGCCGGAGGCGCTCCGGCTGCTGCGGTCGGGCCGGGCGGACGTGGCGGTGATGTTCCGTTGGGACGACGCCGCCCCCGAGGGGAACGGCCTGCACATGATCCACCTCTTCGACGACCTCAGCTACCTGGTGTCCAGCACACCGGTCGGCGGGCTCGCCGACCACGCCGAATCCCCCTGGATCGCGGGTTGCGACCGGTGCCGCAGCCACCTGCTGGACATCTGCGACAAGGCGGGCTTCACCCCGCGCATCTCGTTCACCAGCGACGACATAGTGGCCGTGCAGGCGCTCGTGGCGGCGGGGCTGGGCCTCACCCTCCTGCCAGGGCTGGCGCTCACCGCCCACCGCCACCCCGGCGTCCACGTGACCGAGGTGCCGGGCTCCACCCGGCACGTGTACGCCGCCGTCTACGGCGAACCACCCCACCCGCCGGGCACGGAAGCGCTCGTGAAGGCGCTGCGGGAGAGCCTCTGACCGACCCGGCTGCGAGGATACGGGGAGGGGCACGTCTGCGAAGGCATGACAAGGGCGGAAATTTTCCAGCCATAGTGCGATAGTGAGATCACACGCTCGTCGGGGGACGACACGTCGCGACGTACCTAAATGGGCGGACCCATGGACACGCCACCACACCGCCTCGCGCTCGAACGGGTCGTCGAGGTCTACTCCGGTCACGACGACCTCGTCGGCGTGACCGGATCGGGATACGTGATAGGCGCCGACCTGGTGCTGGCCTCCGGCCAGGTGGTCGGGCCCGATACGCCGTGCCAGGTGCGCGCGCCCTGGTCGGCCCGGTGGGTCCCGGCCGAGCAGGTGTGGCGGGGGCGAGGCGCGACCGGCGCGGTGCTGCTGCGGGTGCCCGGCTCCCCGTGGGCCGAGCTGCCCGGCATCGAGCACGTGCGCTGGGCCAGGGCCGCCGCGCCAGGCGTACGGTGCCTGGCCAGAGGGTTTCCGCGGGCGGGGCAGCGGGCCGGGTTCCGTGACGCCGAGACGCTGACCGGCGTGGTCGACGCCCCGGCGGACCCGGCGTCGAAAGTGCTGACGGTCTCCGTCGGCGACCCCGGAACCCACGCGGTGCCGGGCACGCTCTGGGGCGGCATGCCGGGCGCCGCCCTGCTCGCCGAGCCGGCCGGTCAGCTCATCGGCCTGGTCACCTCAGGCGCCGCCCCGTACCTGGACGCCGTGCCGGTGACCGCGCTGCTGAGCGACGCGCGTTTCCGTGAGCTGGCCGGCGTGCCACCCGGCCGTCTCGAGACCGTGACCGGCGGCGAACCCTCCGTGCCGCTGGCGGGCCTGCTCGCACCCGCCCGCGAAGAGCCGCCGCCGAACGGCCCCGACTGGGCGTTGCTGCCGGCCCGCCACGCCGTGGTGCCGTTCCTGGGGCGAGAGGACGAGCTCGCGCGGCTGCGCGCCTGGGCCGCCGAACCGGCCGCGCTGTCCATCGCGGTGCTGACCGGCCGTCCGGGCACCGGCAAGTCCCGGCTGGCGGGCGAGTTGTGCGCGGAACTGGCCGGGTCCGGGTGGGACGCCGGTCTCCTGCCTCTGGACACGCTGTACGGCCTCGCCCTCGGCGACCCCGGCCCGGCCGCCTCACCCGGGGCCACCTCATCCGGGCTGTTCGCCGGAGGGGACGGTGCCGCGCTGGACGCCGTACGACCGACGTTGCTCGTCGTCGAGCACGTCGAGCCTGCCGTGCCACTGGCGGGCGAGTTCGTACGGCGGCTGGCCAAGCACGGCCGCAACCCCCGCGTACGTCTGCTGCTCGTGGCCCGCGAGCCGGGCGATCCAGACTGGTGGCGGCGTCTCGACGCGGCGGCGGGCGGCTGGCTGCGGCGGCTGAACACCACGACGGTCCAGCTCAACACCAGCCCGCTCACCCTGCCCGAGCGGACGGAGCACGCCCGCGCCGCCATGAAGGCGTTCGCCCCCAGCCGGGCCATGCTGCCCGCCCCGCCCCACCTCGACGACCCCGAGTACGGCCTGCCGCTCCACGTGCACCTGGCCGCCCTCATGCGGCTGCGCGACGAGGGCGAGCACGCGCGCGGCGGGCTCCTGGAGCGGTTCGTCGTACGGGAACTGGACCGGTGGGCACGCGCCTGGCCCGCCGAGCACGAGCGGGTGGACGCGGCGACGGCACGCCAGGCCGTGGCGGCGGTCGCGCTCACCGCGCCCACGCCCGCCGAACTGCCCGGCCTGCTCCTGGCCGCCGTACCGGGGCTGCGCGACGCCGCGACCGGCGGGCCCGCGCTCGACGGCCACGTCCAGGACGTGGCCGCCTGGCTCCGCCGCGTCCTGCCCGGCGGCGAACGGCTCGCCCTGCCCGGCCCTGACCTCGTGACCGAGCAGCTCCTGTCCGGCACGGAGGGCCTGGAGTCGCTCGTGCTCGCCGTGCACGACCTGGAGGACCGCACGGTCGGGCATCTCGTACGGATGCTGGACGTCCTGCGGGTGTGCGCGGGTGGGGGGCGGGTCAGGTCGGCGCTGCGGACGCTCGTCACGGCCAGGGCCGGCAGCCTGGTCGAGGAGGCGGTGACCCATCCGGGTACGCGGCTCGGCGACCTCGTCGACTCCGTACTCGGGCTGTTCCCCGCCGAGCCGGAGGTGATGGTCGCCTTACCCGTACGGACAGGGCCGGCCCGGCCGGGCCTGCGGGCCCTCGACGTGACGCTGAGCGAGCTGGCCGTGCGCCGCCACCGGGCGCGAGGCGACCGCGGCGCGCTGGCGGAGGCGCTGTCCATGTTGTCGGGCCGGCTGGCGGCCGCGGGACGAGTGGGCGAGGCGGTGGCCGCGGCTGCGGAGGCCGTGGAGATCCACGCGGCCGCTCCCCCGTACGAGGAGGCGGCCGGGCGGGCCGAGGCGCTGTTCGACCTGGGCGCCTGCCTGCTGCTCGGAGGCGAGGCCGGTGGCGCGCTCAAGCCCGCGCAGGAGGCGGCGGCCAGGTACCGGATCCTGGCCGAGGACGACCCCCGGTATGCGGAGGAGGCCGCGCGGGCGTACCACAACGTCGCGTGCGCGCTGCTCGGAACCGGGCGGCTGAGTGAGGCGGTACGGGCGTTCCAGGCGGCGGGCGGCGACGGCGACTTCGCGGCTCACCTGGCCGCCCTCCTCTCGGTCTGTCTCTT
>NZ_SMJZ01000213.1 GCF_004348345.1 Nonomuraea longispora | reverse complement strand
CCCCTGCCCTGCGCCCGCCGAGTGCGGCCGTCAGGCGCGGAGGAAGGCGTGCGTGGAGCCGAGGGGTTCGAAGCCGAGCCTGCCGTAGAAGTCCTTCGGCCAGTCGTCCGCGTCGGCCACCAGGAAGATCAGCTCGGCCTCGGCCGCCTCCGCGAGCAGCGCGGCCATCAGGGCCCGCGCATGGCCCTTGCCCCGGTGCGGCATGCTCGTGAAGACGCTCTCGATCTGGGCGATGCCGCCGTCGACGTACAGGTCGGCCCTGGCGGCGATCTCGCCGTCCGGCCCGTCACCGGCTCGGACCGCGCGAAAGCCCACCAGGTCCGCGCCGCGCAGCCGGCGTTCCACGCGCCGGGCGAGCCCGTCGATCACGTCGTCCGGTGCCTGGGGCATCACCTGACGCCAGTCGCGACGCAGCACGGGCAGCAACTCCGGCAGCTCCAGCCGGTCGGCCGGGGGCGGATCGTGGGGTACCTCACCGCGGTAGGCCATGATCAGGTTGGTCTCGTGCTCGTAGCCGGCGGCGGCGAAGGCGGGCGCGAGAGCGGCGCCGAGCCGGTCGTCGTCCACGCACACCAGCCGGTGCGCCCGCCCGGCGAGCACATCGTCCGCCGCCCGCAACAGCTCGCCGGCGCTCGGGCCGCCGGAGCCGACGATCAGCTTGTTGTCGTCGTAGGAGCCGGGGAAGCGGTCGTCCAGCACCGCGAACCCGCCGGGGACCGGCAGCGCGATGGGCGCCCTGCGGCGGGCGAAGGCATGGACGAAGCCGATGGCGCGGGCCAGGTCGGCCGGCGCCGCGCCGGTCAGCACGTCCATCAGCCGCGCACGGCCTTCATGAACGCCCTGATGAGAGCCGGGTCCTTCACCCCCGGCGACGTCTCGACGCCGCTGGAGACGTCGACCCCCCACGGCTCGGCGTCCGCGATCGCGCCGGCGACGTTGGCCGGGTCGAGGCCGCCCGCCAGCAGCCACCGGCCGGAGGGCCGCCCGCGCACGGCCGCCCAGTCCCAGGGCAGGCCCGATCCCGCGTGGGGCGCGTCGACGATGAGCAGGTCCTCGTCGAAGGCTCCGCACCGCAGGTCGGCCTCCGCGTCGACGGCCCTGACCAGGCGCACGCCGAGGTCCTTCAGCGCGGTGAAGTCGCCGTGCGGATGCCGGCCGTGCAACTGAACGGCCCGCACCCCGGACGCCAGCGCGGCCGCGCGCACCGTCTCGGGGTCCTCGCCGCGGAACACCCCGACGGTGAGCACTCGGGCGGGGACGAGCGCGGCCAGCGCGGCCGCCTTCTCGACGGTGATCCTGCGGGGGCTGCGGGTCATGACGAGCCCGACGGCGTCGGCCCCCGCCTCGACGGCGGCCGCCACCTGCCCCGGATCGGTCAGCCCGCAGATCTTCACGTACACACCCCCGACTGTAGCGGCGGCGCCCGCCCACCGGCGACCGCGGACCGCGCTCAGCCGCGGCGCGGGCGTACGGGGCGGAAAGAGGCGTCGACCAGGCCGGTGCGGTGGGCGACGACGGCGGCCTGGATGCGGTTGCGCAGGCCCAGTTTGTCCATCGCCGCCGCGATGTGGGTCTTGACCGTGGTGACGCCCACGTGCAGTTCCTCGGCGATCTCCGCGTTGGACAGGCCCGCCCCCACCAGGGCGAGCACCTCGACTTCCCGGTCGGTCAGCCCGGCGGGCGGCGCGGGAGCGACGTGCTCCTCCCCGGCGGCGAGGAAGCGTTCCACGACCCTGCGCAGCACCGACGGCGCCAGCAGTTGCTCGCCGGCGGCCGCGCGGCGCACGGCGTCCACCATGCGCTCGGGGTCGTCGTCCTTGACGAGGAACCCGACCGCGCCCGCGCGCAGGGCGGCGTAGACGTTGGCGTCCTCGGCGAACGTCGTCAGCACCACGATCCTGGCCCCCGGACGGGCCCTGAGCACACGTTTGATCGCCTCCAGGCCGTCGACCTTGGGCATGCGCAGGTCCATGAGGATCACGTCGGGCAGGTGGTGCTCGGCCAGGCGCACCGCCTCGGCGCCGTCGACGGCCTCCCCGGCCACCTCCATGTCGCCCGCGGCCTGCAGCAGCATGCGCACGCCCGCGCGTACGAGGGCCTGGTCGTCGGCGATCAGCACACGGATCACGCGGGGCTCCTCTGGGACAGGCGGGAGGGCAGGCGGGCGGCCAGGAGCCAGCCGCCGTCGCCGTCGGGACCGGCGGACAGGGTGCCGCCGAGGGCGCGGACACGTTCGCGCATGCCGGCCAGCCCGCGCCCGGAGGAGGGCAGGCGTTCCATGTCGGTGGGCGGCCGGCCGTTGCGGATCTCCACGGAAAGTCCGTCGCCTGACGGGGTGACGCTGACGCGGACCTGCGTGCCTGGTCCGGCGTGTTTGAGCACGTTGGTGAGTCCTTCCTGGACGATACGGGCGGCGGAGGCACGGGCGATCAGCGGAGTGCGGTCGGCGGCCGGGTCGAGATCGAGGTCGACGTCGAGGCCCGCGGCGGCCACGCGGGCGGCGGCCTCGCGGATGACGTCGGCGGGGTTGGCCAGCAGGCCGGGCTGCCTGTCGGGGTCGCGCAGCAGGTCGAGCAGCTCCCGCAGGTCCTGCAGCACCTGGTGGCCCGCGTCGCGGATGTCGGTGAGCGCGTCGGCGACGGGGCCGTCGGGCGCGGCGTAGCGGGCGGCGCCGGCGCGCAGCACCATGGCGCCGACGTGGTGGGCGACGATGTCGTGCACGTCGCGGGCGATGCGCTCGCGTTCGGCGAGCTGGTCGGCGCGCACCTGGGCGACGGCCGCGCGGGCTGACTCCTCGGCGCGCAGCCGTTCGGCGGCCAGGGCGGCCTGTCTCATGCCGAGGTAACGGCCGATGGCGATCGGCGTGGCGACCAGCGTCATCAGGACGCCGACGCGGAACGGGGTGATCTCGGTCTCTTGGCCGACGACGGCGATCGCGGTGAGCAGGCACCCGGTCAGGTAGGCGGCGGCGACCCAGGCCCACGACCCCACCCGCATGGAGAACACGCCGATCGCGGTCAGGGTGAGGATGACGCAGGTGTTGACGGTGTTGTTCAGGTAGGTGTCGGCGGAGACGAGCAGCACGCCCTGCAGCAGGAACACCAGCCCCGGCAGCCGCCTGGCGATGCCCAGCGACAGTCCGCCCACGACGGCCAGCAACCCGACCACCCAGACGGGCTGCTCACCGAGGTGCCAGGAGCTCCACGTGCTCAGCACGGTGATGGCGACCCCGCCGGCGGCGAGCAGCGCGTCGGGGGTGACGTCGCGCTCCTCCAGCCGTCCCGCCGTGCTGCGCAGGTAGGCGCCGAGGACCGCGGGGAAGACCGGCAGGAGGACGGAGTACATCCAGGTGTTGGCGGTGGGCGCGAAGCCGGGGTCGGCGACGTTGCGGGCGGTGGCGACGATCGTGACGGCCACGGCGGCAGTGGTGGCCCGCAGGCCGGAGCGGTGCCCGGCCACGCCGAGCGCGACGCAGATGAGGATCTGCGCGGTGTTGGAGGTGAACGAGCCGATCTGGTCGGTCACCACGAGCAGCACGGCCAGATAGCAGGTCACCGGCACCGGCCGGTGTCGGACGAACCCCATGGGCAGGCCCGCCAGCAGCGCCATGGGCACGTTCGTCTCGGCGGGCAGGAACTCGGTGTCGCCCGCGTGCGCCGTCGTGAGCAGGTCGAGGCCCACGCCGGAGACGGCGAGCAGGACATCGAGAGGGACACCGCGCCAGCGCATGGGCACAACGGTATCCGCCCAGCGTGGAAGGCCGATCCTCCCGCTGGACGACCGCGCCTCCTCCAACTGGCCGCACATCCGCCCTGAGGATGGAGCGACCCATCAAGATCCTGCCCATAAAGTCGTGCCATGTCGAACGACACCTCACTCTTCCTAGGCCAGTTCCTGCGTGCCCCCTCCAAGATCGGCGCGGTCGCCCCGAGTTCCCGGAGGCTGGCGGCCAACGTCTGCGCGCCGATCCCCGAGCGGGGCGAGCCGACCGTGGTGGAGCTGGGGCCGGGCACCGGCCCGTTCACCGCGGAGATCCAGCAGCGGCTCGCCGGTCGTGGCCACCATCTCGCCGTCGAGGTCAACGACCTGATGGCGCGTCTGCTCGCCGACCGTTTCCCCACCGTGGACGTGGCGCACGCCGACGCGGCGAAACTCGGCGAGCTGCTGCGCGAGCGGGGGCTGCGGCAGGCGGACGTGGTGGTCAGCGGGCTGCCGTGGGCGGCGTTCCCCGAGGAGACCCAGCATGAGCTGCTCCGCGCCGTGACGTCGGCGATGAGCCCGGTGGCGGCGTTCACCACGTTCTCCTACGTGCACGCCATCCCGCTCAGCAGGGCCCGGCGTTTCCGCGCGCTGCTGGCCGAGCGTTTCGAGGAGGTCGTGCCGGGTCGTACGGTGTGGCGCAACCCGCCCCCGGCCTTCGTGTTCCACGCCCGGCGGCCTCGACCCTGATCAGAACATCTTTCTACGATGGTGTGATGGATTTCACCCTTCCGGACAGCGCCCTCGCCGTCCAGCGCGGCATCGGCGACATCTGCTCCCGTTACGACCTCGGCTACTGGCAGCGGTGCGAGAGCGACAGGCGCTGGCCTGAGGAGGTCTGGGACGAGCTGGCCAAGGGCGGCTGGCTGGGCCTGGCGGTGCCGGAGGAGCACGGCGGCGGCGGACAAGGGCTGCTGGAGCTGGCGGTGGCCACGGAGACGCTGTCGGCGTCGGGAGCGGCGGGCGGGTCGGCGTTCACGTACGTGCTGACCCCCGGCTTCGGCGCGCTCACGATCGATCGGCACGGCAGCGCGAGCCAGCGGGCGGAACTGCTGCCCAGGCTGGCCACCGGCGAGGTCGAGACCTGCTTCGCGCTGACCGAGCCGGACGCCGGGTCCAACTCGCTGGCGATCACCACGTCGGCCAGGCGTGACGGCGGCGACTTCGTGGTCAACGGGCAGAAGATCTGGATCACCGGCGTGCAGCGGGCCACCTGGATGCTGCTGGTGACCAGGACGGTCCCCGCCGCCGCGGCGCGCCCACGCACCCACGGGCTGACGGTGCTGCTGGTGAACGTGCCCGAGGCGGTCGCCGCCGGGCGGCTGACGTACCGGCCGATCCCCAAGATGGGCGCGAACACGACGCCGTCGAACATGGTCTTCATCGACGACCTGCGGGTGCCCGCCGCCAACCTGGTCGGCGAGGCCGACCAGGGCGTGGCGGTGTTGTGGGACATCCTCAACCCGGAGCGGGTCCTGCTGGCCGCCTCGGCGCTCGGCACCGCCGAGGTAGCGCTGCGGGTGGCCGTCGACCACGCCAAGGAGCGGGAGGTGTTCGGCCGGCCGATCGGCGCCAACCAGGCGATCTCCTTCCCGCTGGCACAGGTCAAGGCCAAGATCGAGCTGGCCAGGCTGATGATCTACAAGGCCGCGTGGTGCTTCGACCGGCGGCTGCCGTGCGGCACCGAGGCCAACATCGCCAAGCTCACGAGCTCGCAGGCGGCCTGGGAGGCGGCCGACGCGGCGTTCCAGACGCACGGCGGGATGGCCTACTCCCACGAATATCCGGTGGCCAGGCTGCTGGCCGACGCCCGGATCGCGAAGGTGGCACCTGTGACCGAGGAGCTCCTGCTCAACTACCTCGCGACCCAGGTGCTCGGACTCCCCCGCGGCTTCTAGCGGCCTTGCGGCCGGTGCGGCCCGGAAGACGTCCGGCGGCCCTCCGGCCGGTACGGCCCCGAAGGCGTGGAGCGCCGACGCCCATTCCGGCGCGTCCGCCCCGCTCGTCCGCCCCGCTCGTCCACCGGGCCGTCTACCGGGCCCGTCGCCGCGGCGCTGTATCCCCCTTCGCTGTCGTACGGAGTGCGCCGGACGCCTGCGAGACCCTCGGCTCCGCGTCCCCCGGGCAGCGGTCTCGGCCTCGGCGAACGGTGCCCGCCGGTGCCGGCGCGACCATCTGGTCGACCTGGGGGTGCGCCTACCCGAGCGGGCGGGAAGCACACCCGGCGCTCAGCCGAACGACGGCGGCCGCTTCTCCCGCAGGGCGCGCACGCCCTCGCGCACGTCGGGCCCGGTGAAGCCGAGGAACTCCATGGCGAGGGAGGCGTCGAAGGACGGCCCGGCCAGGCGCAGCCAGTTGTTGAGCGAGTATTTCGTCAGCCTGATCGCCTCCTGCGCGCCTTGGGCGAGCCGGACCGCGATCTCCATCGCCCTGTCGTGCACCTGGTCGTCGTCGACGCACAGGCTGACCAGGCCCATCCGCTCGGCCTGCTCGCCCGTGACGGGCTCGCACAGCAGCAGGTGGTATTTCGCCTTGGCCAGCCCGCACAGCAGCGGCCAGACGATCGCAGCGTGGTCGCCGGCGGCGACGCCGAGCCGGGTGTGACCGTCGATGATCCGCGCGGTGCGCCCGGCGACGGAGATGTCGGCCAGGAGAGCGACGGCGAGCCCGGCGCCGACGGCGGGGCCCTGGATGGCCGACACGATCGGCTTGGAGCAGTTGAGCACGTTGTAGACGATGTCGCGGGCCTCGGTGAAGACGCGCAGCCTCGTGGCGTGGTCGCGGGTCATCTCCTCGATCATGGACAGGTCGCCGCCGGCGGAGAACGCCGTGCCCTCCCCACGGACGAGCACGGCGCGCACGCCGTCGTCGCGGTCGGCGTCGCGCCAGATCTCGCCCAGCTCGCGGTGGGCGGCCGCGTCGACGGCGTTGAGCCGGCCGGGCTCGCTGATCGTGACCCGCAGCACCCCGTCGGCAGGGGTGTCGATCTTCAGCTTGGTGTAGGACACAGCGCCTCTCGCAGCCGTCGCGCGATGTGGTCGCGGGCCTCGTCCGCCTGGTCGAACAGGCCGGGCAGGCCGAAGAAGTTGTGCACCGCGCCGCCGAACCTGCGCAGCCCGACCGGCACGCCCGCCTGCTTCAGGCGCCGCGCGTAGCTCTCGCCCTCGTCGCGGAGCACGTCGTGGTCGGCCGTCACGATGGTGGCGGGAGCCAGGCCCGCGACGTCGGGCAGGCACAGCGGGGACAGCCGCGGGTCGGCCGGGTCGGCGTCGGGGGCGTACTGGCGGGCGAACCACGCCATCTCCGCCGCCTCCAGCCCGAAGCCCTTGGCGAACTCCGTGTAGCTGGGTGTGTCCATCGCCACGTCGAGCACGGGATAGACGAGCACCTGGTGGGCCAGCCGCAGCCCGGCGTCGCGGGCCTGCCAGGCGGCGACGGCCGCGAGGTTGCCGCCCGCGCTGTCGCCGACGACCGCCACGCGGCCGTTGCTCTGGTAGAAGGCGGGCCTGGCGAAGATGTCGCGCACCACCGTCCACGCGTCGTCCGCGGCGGCGGGGAAGGGATGCTCGGGGGCCAGGCGGTAGTCGGCGGACACCACCACCGCACCGGTGCGGATGGCCAGGTCGCGCCCCAGCGCGTCGTTGCGCTTGACGCTGCCGAGCACCCATCCGCCTCCGTGGAAGTAGACCACGACCGGCAGCGGGGCGTCGCCGGGGTCGGCGCGGTAGATCCGGATCGGCACGCCTTCGGCGCGCTCGTCGCGGACGTACGGCAGCTTGGTGAGCGGACCGCGCTGGGCCGCCAGGCCGTCATGTGCGCGCAACTCCTGGATCCCGGCCAGGTCGAGCGTGGCCGGATCAACGCCCAGATCCGACGGATGGACGGCGATGTAGTCCCGCGACTGAGGGTGCAGCGGCATGATCGCAGCCTAGCGGGCCGCCTCCATGAACGCATCGAAGAGCCGGTCCTCGACGTCGCGCTCGGGATGCCACTGGACGCCCACGCCGAACCTGTGGCCCTGCACCTCGACGCCCTCGACGATCTGGTCGTCGGCCCAGGCGACGGCGAGCAGGCCGTTGCCGAGGCGGCGCACCGACTGGTGGTGCGGAGCGACGACCTCGACCCGGTCGCCGACCGCCTTGCCGAGCTTGCTCGACACGCTGATCTGGAGCGTGTGCGGGGTGCCCGGCTCGGCGTGACGGTGGTTGCCGAGCACCTCGGGCAGCCAGGGGATCAGCGTGCCGCCCTGGGCGACGTTGAGCACGTGCATGCCCCTCGCGATGGCGAGGATCGGCACGTCGGCCTTGACCGCCGCCCTGGCCAGGGCCAGCTCGAAGCGGTCGCGGTGCGGCTGGCTCTCGGGGACGCGGTCGTCGCGCTCGCCGTTGTAGGCGGAGGCGTCCACCTCGACCCCTCCGGCCAGGACGACGCCCCGCAGGCCGCGTACGTAGTCGTCGATGGCGTGCAGGCCGAGCGGCGGGAGCACCACGGGAGCTCCTCCGGCCCGGTCGACCGCCTTGGCGTACGAGGGCGGCGAGAGCACGGCCTCCCGCACCCAGTCGCTCCAGCGGGCGGCCTCGAAGTAGGCGGTGATACCGATCAGCGGACGGGACATGCGATCTCCAGGGGCATGGTGGAGTTCGTTCGGCCACCAGCCGGTCGAGGTGACGGCTACATGCCCATCATGGCGCACAGTCTTTCCGATATGTCACCCCTCCTCAAGATCCCCTGCCGCCACGTGGCTCCCACGCGGCCGGAGCGGTGGACGGCACTCGCGCCCGCCCGCGGGCCTCCGCCGCCCCCCGACCTGACCCAGTCAGCGAAAAAGGTGAAAGTGACTTTTGTTCGGGATTTATGTTCAAAAACCGAGCAATATCGTACGGCCAACGCGGCACGAGATTCTGCTTCGCACCTTATTGGAGGGAAATGGTTGTGACGCGTCATCGGTGGTGTAAGACTCATTTGCGAGCGCATCGGAGCTGCCGGGGACGGACCTGCGCTCACGACCCGGAACCGTCAGGGAGGTGAACGACAAGACCGGAATGCCTTTCCGGTCACAAGTGGGGTGGGAATATGTCGTTGAATCCGCGCCTGGTCAAGGAGAGTTTCTCCGTCATCGAGCCGGTGGCCGAACAGGCCACGGCCTACTTCTACGGCCGGCTTTTCGCTGAGAATCCGCACCTGCGAGGCTTGTTCCCGCCGGCTCTGGACGTTCAGCGCGACCGGCTGTTCAGCGCGTTGACCAGGATCGTGTGGAGCCTGGACAGCCCGGACAGCATGGCGACGTACCTCGGCCAGATGGGCAGGGACCACCGCAAGTACGGCGTCGTGGCCGAGCACTACACGGCCGTGGGCAGGGCGCTGCTCGCCACGGTCCGCCGCTTCGCCGCCGACGTCTGGACCGCCGAGATCGAGGAGGCCTGGGTGGCGGCGTACGAGGCCGCCGCCACGTTGATGATCGACTCGGCCGAGGCCGACGCGGGGGTCTCGCCCGCCTGGTGGGTGGCCGAGGTGGTCGGTCACGAGCTGCGCCACCAGGACATCGCGGTCATCACGCTGCGGCCCGCGCAGCGGCTGCCGTACACATCCGGCCAGTACGTCACCGTGCAGACGGCGCGCTGGCCCCGCGTGTGGCGCACGTTCTCCATCGCCAACGCGCCGCGCCAGGACAACACGATCAGCCTGCACGTGCGCTCGGTGCCCGGCGGCTGGGTGTCGACGACCCTGACCAGGCACACGCGGGTCGGCGACACCGTCATGCTGGGGCCGCCGACGGGCACGATGACACCGCGCGAGCAGAGCGTACGGGACGTGCTGTGCGTGGCAGGCGGCACGGGCCTGGCGCCGCTGAAGGCGATCGTCGAGTCCATCATCGCCTCCGGCCGCCGGCCCGCCATCCACCTGCTGTACGGCGCCCGCACCGCCGGAGAGCTGTACGACCTGCCCGACCTGATCAGGATGGAGTCGGCCTTCCCCTGGCTACGGGTCGTGCCCGTGGTGTCGGACCAGCCGTCGTACGACGGGATGCGCGGCCACCTGCCCGACGTCACCCGGCGCTTACGCTCCTGGACCGAGCACGACGTGTACGTCTGCGGCCCGTCGCCCATGGTGAACGAGACCGTGCGCTGCCTGCAGCGGGACGGCGTACCGCTGTCGCGGATCCACCGCGACGCCGTGCACGCCTGACGATGCGGGACCCGGCCGGCCGGGTTCCGCTTCCACCAGCGCTCCCGGCAGTGCGGTGCGACGCGCGGCGGGGAGGCGGCCGGGCCTCGGCGGCCACCGGAAGGTGTCGGCCGGGCGCGCGGCAGTGGACGCGTGTGGGAACAGGCTGGGTGGTCAGCGGAAGGAGGCGGCGGTTTCCTCGTCGGCGGGCCAGAAGGTTTCGATGGCGAGCTCCGAGACCGTCACGTCCATCGGCGTGCCGAACGTCGCGATCGTGGTGAACATCGACAACACGCGGTCATCGGCGGCGACGCGCAGCGGCAGCAGGATGTCGCCGGGCCCCGGCACGTGCGCCACGTTCAGGTCCACGCCCGGATAGGTGTAGGACGCCACTTCGTCGTGGAGCTCGGCCAGGCGCCCGTCGCCGGACGCCTCGGCCTGCCTGCGCAGGCGGTGCAGCAGGTGGGCCCGTACCTCGGCCAGGTTGAGCAGGCGTCCGCCCATCGCGTCGGGGTGCAGTGACAGGCGCATCACGTTGACCGGCTCCGCCAGCAGCTCCGCCGGTACGCCGTCCGTGAACATCCCGGCCGCCCGGTTGGCGGCCACCAGGTTCCAGGCGGCGTCCACGACGAGCGCCGGATACGGTTCGTGCCCGGCCAGGATCCGGTCCAGCGCCTGGCGTACGACGTGCATCTCCGGAGCCCGCACCGCGCGTTCGGCATAGATGGGCGCGAACCCCGCGGACACCAGCAGCCGGTTGCGGTGCCGCAGCGGCACCTCCAGCTCCTCGGCCAGCTTGAGCACCATCGCGCGGCTGGGCCGGGCGCGGCCGGTCTCCAGAAAACTGATGTGACGGGCGGAGACGCCGGCCTCGATGGCCAGGTCGAGCTGGCTCACCCGCCGCCGCTGCCGCCACGACCGCAGCACATCACCAAAAGACTCATCATGTACGGCTACCGCTCCCATGTCCGGAACGCTAGTGCCTGGAGAAGAATGATGACCATTACCTCCCAGGTCATGCGCCGCAGGACCGGCTGACGGGCGACGGGAATCTCCCAGACCTCGGTAACTGTCGGTGGCGCGTGGCACGATGGCCGCAAAGCGAACATGGGAGCATGTCATGAGTGACGCAGTGCTCGCGATCGGCACCCGCAAGGGCCTGTTCCTGGCCCGCTCGGCGGACGGCGGCCCGTTCGAGATGCAGCCGATCCAGTTCTCCACGATCGCGGTGCCCTCGGTGGCCATCGACACGCGCGGCGCCACGCCCCGGCTCCTGGCCGGCGTCGAATACGGCCACTTCGGCCCGTCGGTCATGTATTCCGATGACCTCGGGCAGACCTGGCAGGAGGCCGAGCAGCCGCCCATCGCCTTCCCCGAGAAGACCGAGGCCACGCTCGCCAGGGTGTGGCAGCTGACGCCCTCCCCGTCCGAGCCCGGCGTGGTGTGGGCGGGCGTCGAGCCGGGCGCGCTGTTCCGCTCCGAGGACCGCGGGGTCACCTACCGGCTCGTCGAGGGCCTGTGGGAGCACCCTCACCGCCCGCTCTGGGAGCCGGGCGGCGGCGGGTTGTGCCTGCACACGATCGTCTGCCACGCCACCGACCCGGCGGTCATGGGGGTGGCCGTCTCCACCGGCGGTTTCTACCGCACGAGCGACGGCGGCCTGTCGTGGGAGGCGGCCAACCAGAACATCCGCGCCCCATTCCTGCCGGAGGGCGCCCAGTTCCCCGAGTTCGGCCAGTGCGTGCACAAGGTCGCCGCCGACGCGGCCGTGACGGACCGGCTCTATCTGCAGCACCACTTCGGCGTCTACCGCAGCGACGACTTCGGCGGCAGCTGGCACGACATCGGCTCGGCGTTGCCGTCCGACTTCGGCTTCCCGATCGTGGCCCATCCGTCGCGGCCCGGCACGGCCTTCGTTCTGCCGCTCACGGCCGACATGGACCGCACGCCCGTCGGCCACCGCTACCGCGTCCACCGCAGCGACGACGCCGGCGAGACGTGGCAGCCCTTCTCGGCGGGCCTGCCCGAAGGGCCCGTGCACGCGGCCGTGCTGCGTGACGCGATGACCGCGTCGGAGGCGGGGGTGTTCTTCGGCACGCGCGACGGCGAGGTCCACTGCTCGCGCGACGACGGCGAGACCTGGTCGCTGGTCGGCCGGCACCTGCCCGACGTGCTCACCGTGCGCGCGGCGGTGCTCTGACTCATGAGCAGACCGGTGATGTTGGTCGTGTTCGTGCTGCCCAGCTCGCTGCGCAGGTGGGTGAGCGGGATGCAGGAGGTCAAGGTCTTCGCGGTGGGCGCCGACCGCGACTCCCCGCCCACGCTCGGCTCGGCCCTCGACATGCTCCGGCGCACGCATCCGCTGCTGGAGGAGCGGCTGCGCGACGAGTACGGCCGCATCCGCAGGCACATCAGCATGATCGTGTGCGGCGAGAACGCCCGGGGGCTGGGCAGCCTCGACTGCGCGCTGCCGCCGGGCGCCGAGGTCTACGTGCTGCCCGCGCTCGCCTGAACGGGCCCGGCGGCTATCCGGCCCGGTCAGTAGCCGGGTCGCCTGCCGCCGTCATCGGCTCGTAGCGGGCGAGGTTCGTCGCGTTCTGCGGCCAGCCCATGCCCTGCAGGACATCGATCACGGCGCTGTACTGGTTGCGGCAGACTCGTTGATCGACACGAGGTCCGGCTTGCGGTAGCTGATCGATCCGGCGATCGCCTGGATGATGCCGTTCGTGGTCGAGCCCAGGTGCGAATGATGCCCGGCCATGTTCCAGTGCCAGATCTTGTACGTCGCGGTCGCCGAGGAGGCCGCCGGCGCGGGAGCCGTCTGAAGGGCAGCGGTGGTGACGAGGGGAAGGCCACCACCGTCCATAACAGGCGCCCGGAGCCGGGCACGCGCGAGATCCGCCGTTCGCATCGGCACGGAGCGTTCGCAGGGCCACGACCTCCTGCCCGGGTTCCTCAGGGAGAGCCGGCCGTCACGTCGTTGACCGGGCTACGGGCACTTTGCCCGGTCAGGACCCGTACAGCCTCTTCCGCGGCGATGCGCCGCACTGTTGTGATGGCTTCCTCGGAGTAGTAGGCGGCGTGGGGAGAGATGATCACGTTGGGCAGCGCGAACAGGGGGTTGCGCGGACGCCAGTCGCGCTGTTTCGCGGGCTCCTCTTCCAGGTCGTCCAGCGCTGCGCCCGCGATCCATCCCTCGGTCAGTGCCTGGTGGATCGCCGCATCCTCCACGATCGGGCCACGACCGGTGTTGATGAGGATCGCGGTCGGCTTCATCCTGCGCAGCGTCGTACGGTCGAAGGTGCGGCGTGTCTCAGGGGTGAGCGGCGCCTGGACCACGAGGTAGTCGGCGCCTTCCACGAGCTGGTCGAAGGACACCGGCCGCACCTGGCGCGATCGGAGTCCGGACTCGTCGAGGAACGGGTCGTGCGCCCAGACCTCGACGCCGAACGCTCTGGCGCGTTCGGCGATGAGCCGGGCGATGAAGCCGAAGGACAGCAGCCCGAACACCCGTCCCCGCAGCCGCCAGATCGGCTGACCGCTCTGCCACTGCCATACGCCCTTCCGGGTCTCCCGGTCGTATACGCAGATCTTGCGGGCGGCGGCCAGCCAGAGCGCGACGGCGTGATCGGCGACCTCCTCCGCGCACCATTCGTTCGGCGCGTTCGTGACCTGGATGCCTCGCCGCGTCGCGGCGTCGACATCGACGATGTCCACACCCGTGCCGTAGCGGGCGATCACCCGGCACCGGGTGAACGTGTCGATGGCGCGGGAACCGACCCGAACGTACTGGGTCAGCACGCCATCGACGTCGCGGCCCTTCTCGATCACCTCGTCCTCGCTCTTGCACTGCTCGGCGAGCAGCTCGAACCCGGCGCCCTCGATGATCGCGCGCTCGATGTCCACGTCGCCGAAGTCGTAGTCGGCGATCATGATGGTGCCCCTGGCGTCAGTGCGAGTCACGGGGAATCCCCTTGGTGTGTACGAGGTCCTGGTAGGACAGGGCGAGCTCCAGACAGCCTCCGGTGTCCAGCTGCCCGACCGTGGAGCGGTAGATCTCCTGCCACGGTGTCTGGTTCTCGACCACCGGCGGTGTGTGGTCAGCCCACCGGGCGGCGATCTCCTCGTCGGACAGCAGGACGTCGACGCGCGCGTTGTCCATGTCGATACGGATACGGTCGCCGGTGCGCAGGATGGCGAGATTGCCGCCGACCGCGGCCTCGGGGCTGGCGTTGAGAATGGACGGTGCGTCCGAGGTGCCGCTCTGGCGGCCGTCACCGAGCGTGGGCAACGTGGCGATGCCCCGCCGGAGCAGCGCGGCGGGGACCTCCATATTCACGACCTCGGCCGATCCCGGGTAGCCGATCGGCCCGGTGTAGCGGATGACGAGGATGCAGTCCTCGTCGAGGCCCAGTTCGGGATCGTCGATGCGGGCGTGGTAGTCCTCGGGCCCCTCGAAGACGACGGCGCGATAGTCGGACACCGCGCGGAGGTCGCCGGTGAGGACCGAGGTCTTCATGACCGCGGAGTCGAACAGGTTGCCCGTCATGACGAGAAGCCCGCCGCGCGCGGCGAGCGGATCGTCGAAGGGACGGATGACCGCCGGGTCGACCGGCGGGGCGTCGGCCAGGTTCTCGGCCACCGTATGCCCGGAAACGGTCACGGCGTCGCCGTGCAGGCGCCCTGCCGTCAGCAACGACCGCATGACGGCGGGGACACCGCCGGCGCGGTAGAAGTCCTCGCCGAGGAACTCACCGGCGGGGGCGACGTTCGCCAGCACGGGGATGTCGCCCCCGACCCGCTGCCAGTCCTGGATCGACAACGGCACCCCGACGTGCCGCGCGATGGCGTTGATGTGGATGGGCACGTTCGTGGAGGCGGCGATGGCCGAGGCGACCACGATCGCGTTCTCGAACGCTCGCATGGTCATGATCTTGCGCGGGGTGAGGTCCTCGCGTACGAGATCCACCGCTCGACGGCCCGTGTCGTAGGCCATCTGCGCCCGCCGGCGATAGGGGGCCGGGATCGCCGCGCAGCCCGGCAGGGACATCCCCAGGGCCTCGGCCAGGCTGTTCATCGACAACGCGGTGCCCATCGTGTTGCAGTGACCGATGCTGGGTGCGGAAGCGCACACGCGCGCCATGAACTCGTCGTAGTCGATCTCCCCGGTGGCCAGCAGCCGCTTCGACTGCCAGATCACCAGCCCTGAGCCCGACGCGCCTATCCGCTCGCCCTCGCGATAGCCGTTGAGCATCGGCCCTCCGGACAGGACGATCGCCGGGATGTTCACCGTCGCCGCCGCGGCCAGGCACGCGGGCGTGGTCTTGTCACAGCCTGTCGTCAGCACGACCCCGTCGAGGGGATACCCGTAGAGCACCTCGACCAGCCCGAGGTAGGCGAGGTTGCGATCCAGCGCGGCAGACGGGCGTTTACCGGTCTCCTGCAGCGGATGGACGGGGAACTCGAGCGGGATGCCACCGCCGTCGCGGATCCCGTCTCTGACCCGGTCGGCGAGGTCGAGGTGGTGGCGGTTGCAGGGCACGAGGTCGCTGCCCGTCTGGGCGATGCCGATGATCGGCCTGCCGGACCGGAGCTCGGCCGGGGTCAGCCCGAAGTTGAGATAGCGTTCGAGATACAGAGCAGTCATCTCCGGATTGCCCGCGTTGTCCCACCAGGCCTGGCTGCGCAGGCCGCCCGTGGCGCGTTCGGTCGACGCCATCAACTGCTCCTCACCGGTGCAGGCCCGTCCGGCCGGCCACAGTCAGGCGGTTCGGAGAGCACCGGCTGCGCGGTGAAGCGAAGCGTGAGGTCGCCGGTTGCGCCGAGGATGACGAGTCGGTCGATCATGCCGTGCTACCCGCTCTCGCTCGTGCGAGGTTGACGCCGCTGGCGATGATCCCGATGTGGCTGAACGCCTGCGGGAAGTTGCCC
>NZ_SMJZ01000212.1 GCF_004348345.1 Nonomuraea longispora | reverse complement strand
GGCCAGGGCTGGTTCCGCTTCCGGCCATCCTCGAGCTGCACCGCTTCAGCCCGCCGCGTCGCCCGTCCGGGGACGACGAAGCCTTGTGTCCGTGAGCACCCCGATCATGGACACCAGCCGAATTCGTGTGATTATGACAGAAAGGCGAGCGCGGACTGAGGAAGCCGGTGTGAATCCGGCGCGGTCCCGCCACTGTGATCGGCGAGCGGATCCCCACCAGGCCACCGCCCCCAAGGGGTGGGAAGGCGGGGACGAGCATCGACCCGAGAGCCAGGAGACTCACGCGGTCGCCTCCTCGATGAACTGGGGCGGATTTCCCCGGAGAGGAGCGGGCCGTGTCGTGCGACGTGCCCCTGGTATGCCCTCTTTCTGATCCGCCCCGTCGTGCAGATTCCGTGAGAGGAACACTTCATGACGGGCAGACGTTCGACGTCCCTCCTGCTCGCCCTGCTGCTGTCCGGCGTGCTGGCCGCCTGTGGCGGCGCCCCGGCCAATAGCAACGCCCTTGACGCCGGCACGGCAGCAGTCTCCGCGCCGGCAGGTTTCCCGCTCACGCTCGACAACTGCGGCGTGAAGACCACCTACGAACAGCCGCCCCAGCGGGCGATCTCGATGAACCAGCACGCCACCGAGGTGATGCTGGCGCTCGGCCTGCAGAAGTCGATGATCGGCACCGCCTACCTGGACGACAAGGTGCTGCCGGAGTACCAGGCGGCCTACGACGCCATCAAGGTCGTCGCCAAGGAGTACCCCTCCTACGAGGCACTCCTGGCCGAGGAGCCCGACTTCGTCTATGGAGGGTTCAAGAGCACCTTCGACGAGAAGGAGGGCCGCGGCCGCGAGGCGCTGGAGAAGACCGGCGTCAGGACCTATCTCAACGTCGAGGAGTGTGCCGAGGGAGCGGTCTCCATGGACCTCATGGACACCGAGATCCGCAACGTGGCGAAGATCTTCGGCGTCGCCGATCGGGCCGAGCCTCTGATCGCCAAGCTTCACGCGACCCTCGACGAGGCGAAGACCAAGCTCGGCGACGCGCAGCCGGTCAAGCTGTTCGTCTACGACAGCGGAGACAAGACCGCCTTCACCGCGGGCGGCAAGGGCATCGGCAACGAGATCATGAGAAGGGCCGGGGCGGAGAACATCTTCGGCGACCTCGACAAGGTCTGGGCTGACGTCTCCTTCGAGCAGGTCGCCGAACGTGCGCCCGACTGGATCGTCATCTACGACTACGGCAGCCAGAGCGTGGAGGACAAGCAGGAGTTCCTGCTCTCCAACCCGGCGCTGAAGGATGTTCCGGCGATCAGGGGCAAGCGGTTCGCCGTCCTGCCCCTGTCGTCGGTCGCGCTCGGCGTGCGCGCCCCGACGGCGGTCGCGTCCCTGGCCGAGCAACTGCACGCCGACCGGTTCCAGTGAGTGACCTGACCGCGGGGGCTGTGCTCCCGGCGCGGCGCCCCGGCCTGCCGTACGCGGTCGTGATCGTCCTGCTGCTCGCGCTGCTGGGTGCGGCCGGAACGGCGGCCATCGCTGCCGGGTCGGTCGCGTTGCCCGCCGAGCAGGTCTGGTCCATCCTGCTGCACCGCATCCACCCGGCACTGGCGGACCAGACCTGGACCGCCGTGCGCGAGACCATCGTCATGGACGTGCGACTCCCCCGCGTGCTGCTCGCAGCCGTGATCGGCGCGGGTCTGTCGGTGTGCGGCATGGCGCTGCAGGCCCTGGTGCGCAACCCGCTGGCAGACCCGATGCTGCTCGGCGTCTCCTCGGGGGCGAGCGTCGGCGCGGTCACGGTGGTGGTGTTCAGCTTGACCGTGTTCGGCGCGTTCTCCCTGCCGATCGCGGCCTTCCTAGGAGCACTGGCCGCGCTCGTGGCGGTGTACTTCCTGGCCCGCTCCGGCGGCCGGATGACCACCGTCCGGCTGGTGCTGGCCGGGGTCGCGATGGCCGAGGTGCTGTCGGCCGTGGCCAGCTTCCTGGTGGTCACCTCCAACGACCCGCACAAGACGCAGTCGGCGGTGCGCTGGATGCTCGGCGGCCTGGCCGGGACCACCTGGACGACGGTGTGGATCCCGGCGGCAGCCGTACTGGCCGGAACGGTCGTGCTGCTCGCGGTGTCCCGGCCGCTGAACCTGCTGCTGGCGGGCGAAGAGGCGGCCTCCTCGCTCGGACTGGACGTGCACCGGTTCCGGGCGGCGCTGTTCGTGCTGGTGGCCATGATGATCGGCACGATCGTGGCGGTCAGCGGGGCCATCGGCTTCGTCGGGCTGATCATGCCCCACGTGGTCCGCCTGCTCATCGGCGCTGACCACCGCCGTGCTCTACCGGCGACGGCGCTGCTCGGCGCGGCCTTCCTCGTCATGGCCGACCTGGTCGCACGCACCCTGATCACGCCCGAGGAGATCCCGGTGGGGATCATCACGGCTCTGGTCGGCGGACCGTTCTTCCTGTGGCTGATGCGGAGGCGCTCGAAGTGAAGCTGATCGTGGAGGACGTGTCGGTCCAGATCGGTGACCGGTACCTGGTCAGCGACGTCTCGCTGGAGGTCGCCGACGGAGAGGTGCTGGGGGTGGCCGGGCCCAACGGTGCGGGCAAGTCCACCCTGCTGCGCACCCTGTATCGGGTCCGCCGCCCCACCTCGGGCCGGGTGCTGCTCGACGGCGAGGACATCTGGAAGATGCCCGCCGGATGGCTGGCCCGGCGGCTGGCCGCGGTGCTCCAGGAGAGCAGTGGCGACTTCGAGCTCACCGTGTACGACGTCGTCGCCATGGGCCGCACCCCGCACAAGCGCGCCTTCGACGGCGACAACGCCGGCGACAAGGCGATCATCGCCGACGCCCTCGATCGGCTCGACGTGGCCGGGCTGGCGTACGCTCCTTTCGATCGGCTGTCGGGCGGCGAGAAGCAGAGGGTGCTGATCGCGCGGGCGCTCGCCCAGCAGCCGGCCACGATGGTGCTCGACGAGCCGACCAACCATCTCGACCTGCGCCACCAGTTGGATGCGCTGAACCTGGTCAGCGCACTCGGCGTCACCGCCGTGGTCGCCCTGCACGACCTCAACATGGCCGCCGCGTTCTGCGACCGCATCTGCGTCATGGACGGCGGACGGGTCGTCGCACTCGGCACGCCCGCCGAGGTGCTCACCCCCGCCCTCCTGTCCGACGTCTACCGGGTCGAAGCCGATGTGGCCATGCATCCGAAGACCGGGGTGCCGCACGTGACCCTCCACACCGGAGGGAGCCGCGTCACGAACTGATTCCCCACTCCCAGAAAAAGCCGGATCCGCCGTCCGGCCTGTTCGTCGTGCGCTCGAGAAATGGAGTTCGATGGAATCTCCGAAATCTATCGCCACAGCTCTGGAAAGGGCCACGGAATTCGGCTCGTTCTTTTCGCTGCACCTCGGTGGAAACGCTTCCGGATGGCATGATGTCAGAACCGACTACGAACGCGGATTCACCGACCTGGTCCAGGCCACGGCCGCCAGGTACGGAACCGCCGAGCTGCGTATCGGCGCCTCGATCACCCAGCTCGGCCACGCCGCCCGGCTCTGGTCGCCGGTCCTCGGCACGGCGCTGACGCACGGCGTCGTGCCCGACCTGACCCGCCTCGACCGCGCCGACGACGGGCCGGCCCTACGCCTGCCCGACCCACGTGGATGGCCGTACGAATCCCCTCAGCAGCTCTACGACCTGGTCGTTCGCGGCCACCTGGAGCCGTTCGCGGCCGGGCTGCGGGTGAAGGTCGCCCGCGGCCTGCTGTACGGCAACGCCGCCTCGGCCTTGGTCGAAGCGGCTCGCACCGTGGTGGCGGCCCGCCCGGACCTGACCGCGCGAGCCACCCAGCTGGTCACGACGTTGCTGAACCACGGCGGCCTCGCCCGTAAAGGCGCGATCGTGTCCGACGGCCTGGCATTCCGGCGCACCACCTGCTGTCTCTATTACCGGGTACCGGACGGCGTGAAATGCGGCGACTGCTCGCTGGCAGAAAAATGAATCCTTGAATGACCTCGCAATGCATGCCTATGGTTTTGCATGTAGTTGGCAAGTGCAAATCACTCGTAGGAGGATGCACATGGCGCACCACGGATTCGTCGAACCCGAAGGACCGCTGAACTGCCTGAAGTCCCACACTCCGGCAGTCGACTCGCCGTTCGAGTGGCGTGAGGACGACGACGAGTAGATCCCGGTTCACAGCCGGGGCCCCGAGCAGGGGCTCCGGCTCCTTCGGAGAGGAGCCCTCGTGATCGCGCAGGTCAGCCGGGACAGAACCGCCGGCTCCGTGGTGCCCAGCCTGATCTCCTACACCGCCACGGGTGCGGAGGTGACCGGAGGCGCGGCCCTCGGAGACGACGAGGCCGCGCTGCGCGCCGCGGTCGGCGAGGCCGTCGAGCGGCACTGCGCGAACCAGGTCCCTTCCGGCCTGCGCAGGGCAACCTACCGCGAGCTGGACGAACCCGCGGTCGATCCGCGCTCGTTCGCCCTCTACTCGCCGGCTCAATACCGGGCACGAGGCTTCCCCTTCGTGCCGATGACCGCGGACCTGGAAATCGCCTGGTCGCCCGCCGAGGACCTCGTCTCCGGCGGGCGTGCCCTGGTACCTGCCTCGCTGGTGTACGTGAACTACTTCACCGGCCCTCGCCGGGCCGAGCCGGCCACCAACTACCCGATCCTGGCCGGGACAGCAGCCGCCGCGACCCAGGAGCAAGCCAGACAGGCGGCGTTGCGTGAGGTTCTGGAGCGGGACGCAGTCACCCTGTGGTGGCACGGCAGCGCTCCTGCCTCACCGCTGAAGGCTCCCGCGGGCGGCCCGCTCGCCGAAGCGCTCGGCGAAGCCGCTGAATCCGGGCTGACCGTGTCGCTGCTACGCATCCCGGCCGCGTTCGATGCCATCGTGGCGGCGGTGTTCGTCGAGGATCGCGCCCGCCGGATCGTCGGCTTCGGCAGCGCCTGCCGGGCCACTGAGGAGGGGGCCGCGGCCAAGGCTTTCACCGAGGCCATCGGCACCTACGAGACCGGCCGGATCCTGCTGCGCCGCGACATCGCACGGCCGCCCTATCTGCGCCGCCGCGCCGACCGGCGCTACCTCGACGACCTGCGACGCGGCTGGCGCGACGTCAACGATGTCCGGCTGCACGTCCAGGTCTACCTCGACGAACGACTCCAGGGCGACGCGCTGGACCGGCTCCGGCACCCGTCGGGCCCGCCGATGCCACCGGAGAGCCTCGGCCCGCTGCGCTCGCTGACCGACCAGGGCCTCCGCGCCTACGCGGTTGATCTGAGCAGCCCTGACTCCGAGCTCCATGTCGCCCGGGTGCTGGTACCGGGGCTGGTCTGCGACGCGCCTGCGGCCTTCCCCTTCCTCGGCAGCACCCGGCTGCCCGCCTCATCCGATCTTGTGCGGCAACCACTGCCATTCGCCTAAGGAGAACGTATGCGGCTCGGACTGGCCATGGGATACGGCGGCGAACCCATGGAGGAGGTGCTCCCGGTCATCCAGCGGGCCGAGAGCATCGGCGTCGACTCGGTGTGGAGCCTGGAGGAGTACGGCCCCGATGCCGTCAGCGTGCTCGGATACCTGGCAGCCGTGACCTCGCGCATCGAGCTCAGCAGCGCGATCATGCAGATCCCGGCCCGTACCCCCGCGGCGACAGCGATGACGGCGATGACCCTCGACGTGCTCTCCAAGGGCCGCTTCCAGCTGGGCCTCGGCCTGTCCGTGCCGTGGATCGTGGAGGGCTGGCACGGCCTGCCGTACGAACGTCCGCTACGCCGTACGAGGGAGTATGTCGAGATCGTGCGCCGCGCCATCGCCCACGAGGATCGGGTGAGCTACGAGGGCGAGCTGTACACGCTCCCCTACACCGGCCCCGGTTCGACCGGCCGGGCGCGGCCGATCCGCTCGGAGATGACGCCGCTGCGCCCGCACATCCCGATCCACCTCGCCGCCATCGGCCCCCGCAACCTGGCCCTGACCGGCGAACTCGCCGACGGCTGGCTGTCTGGCATGTACGCCCCCGAGCACGAGACCGCCATCCTCGCCCCGCTTGACGAGGGCATCGCCCGAGCCGGACGGCAGGCGGCGGACGTGCGGATCTGCCCCATCCTCTACGTCGCCCACGCGCCGACGATCGACGCTGGGCGGGAGAAACTGCGTCCCCTCTACGCCCACCTGGTCGGAGCCACCGCTCCGGGAGTGCGCAACACCTACGCGGACGTGGTCACCCAGATGGGCTATGAAGGCGCCGCTCACGACATCCGCAAGCACTTCTCCGATGGCGACAAGCCGGCCGCCGTCCGAGCCGTCCCCGATCGCCTGCTGGATGAGGTAGCCCTGATCGGCCCGGTCGAAGCCATGATCGAACGGCTTACGGTGTGGCGGCAATCAAGAGTCGACACCGTCATCCTGCTCGACCGTGACACCGACCTGCTGGAAGCGGCTCGGGCTGTCCTGTGAGGCGCATGTGGGCGCTCGCTGTGCCGCTGCTCGTGGCCGGGCTCACTCAGATCATCGTCAATGTCGTCGACACGATCATGCTGGCGCGCTGGTCCACGACGGCACTGGGCGCTTTCGCGCTGGCCGCTCCCGTCTACCTGATCGCGCTGGTCATCGTGCGCGGCTGGGCGACAGCCGTACAGATCAAGGTGGCGCAGGCGCACGGAGCGGGCGACCAGCGTGCGGTCGTGCAGGCCGTGCGGCTGGGGTTGACCACGTCTGCCGTGGCCGGGCTGGTGATCGGGGTGGTGCTGTAGGCTACGGCGGAGCCGGTGCTCGCGTTGCTGGGAGCGCCTGCCGAGCTGATCGGTCCGGGCGGGGAGTACCTGCGCGTCCTGGCATTCGCAATGCCTTTCGCCGCCGCGTCGTTCACGCTGCAGAGCGCCTGCTCGGGCGTCGGCGTCACGCGGGCCGCGATGTACCACGCACTCGTGGTCAGCGCGGTGAATCTGCCTGAAGGGTGTCAAAAGTCAGCCTAAGGCTCTGACCTGCGTCTTTCATGACTGCACCCCGTTGGTCAGCTGGCTCGCTGGTACTCGTTGATCAGCCCGCCGAGGACGTGGCGGCGCTCGATCCGGCCCGTCGGCAGCGGGATCACGTCGGAGTTGTCCTTGGTGGGAGCTCGGAGGGCGAGGGAGCGGTGCGGCCGGTGGCGATTGTAGTGATCGGCGTATTCGTCCAGCACGGTGCGAAGGTGCCGTTCGCCGAAGATCAGTAGTCGGTCGGTGCATTCCGTGCGGGCGGTGCGGACCCATCGCTCGGCGAACGCGTTCGCGCGAGGCGCCCGCAGCGGGATCTTCAGCACGTGAATGTGGTCGCCGGCGAAGACCTCATCGAAGCTGCCGGTGAACTTCGTGTCCCGATCCCGGATCAGGAACCGGAACGCGCCGGCACGGTCCTCCAGATCGGTGAGAAGGTTTCGGGCTTGCTGGGTAACCCACTTGCCGTCAGGGTGGGCGGTCACGCCGAGCACGTGCACGAACCGGGTGCCGACCTCCACCACGAAGAAGACGTACAACCGGCGCAGCGTGACGGTGTCCACGGTGAAGAAGTCACAGGCCAGCGTGCTCACGGCGTGGGTGCGGACGAAATCTCGCCAGCGGTCATCAGCCCGTCGCGGCGCCGGACCCAGGCGCCCCCGTTTCAGGATGCGGCGGATCGTCGCACCACTCACCTGGTGGCCCAGATGCCGCAGTTCGCCGCGGATGCGCTCGTAACCCCAGCGAGGATTCTCCCGCGCCAACTGCTGGATCAACGCCACGAGTGCCGGATCGGTCGCAGGGCGTCCCATCCTCCGGTGCGGATAGGTCCAGTGGCGTGCGGTCAGATGCCGGTGCCAGCGCAGCAGCGTCCCTGGTGTCACCAGTCGGTGGGCGCGCAGCGCCGCGGCAGTCCTCGGGCCAGCGCGGACAGCACCGCTCGGTCCGCCCATGACAGTCTTGGACGGCGAACCTGACGGCGCAGCACAGCGACCTCGTGCCGCAGGAGGAGGATCTCCATGTTCTTGGAGGCGTCGCTACGAGCCAGCAGCGTCAGCCAGCCCACTATGCGGCAGAGGATCAGATAGAAGAGACGGAGCGTCACGAGCCTCGAGCATGCCCGACCCAGGCCACTGCTCCGGCCAGGAAGCCGAGAAAAACCCGCAGCTCACGACCGTCAACGGAGTATTGACACCCTTCACGCTGCCCAGACACCCCACCGGGCCGGGTCGTCCATGGCCCATTCGGCCAGGTCGAGGTAGAAGGCCCGCACGATGGCCAGGTGGTTGAGGCCGTGATCGGCGCGCGGCGCGTTGGTCTCGATGGCCTCGCCGCTGGACGTCGTGGTGCGGGTCATCTTCAGGGCGATCCTTTGTTTCACCCTCGTTAGTTCAGTCAACAGATAAATGTTCTGATGCTGCAAGACGTTCTCGCCGAACCCGAATGGGCCGCGCTGCTCACACCGATCGACCGGCGCGGACTGACCTCGCTGTTCTGGCTGCACGTCCGCCCCTACGGCGAGGTGCGTCTCGACCTGAGCGCCCGGTTGAGCATCGGTTCTCTCAGCTCGTTCGGTGGCGCATGACAGATATGGCTTGCTGATCATGTCGAGAATCGGTCGTTATCTTGAGCCGGTAGCTGGCCCAGTTCTCTGTCCTGTACTGGCTCGTCAACGGCGCTGTCTTCGCCGGGACGTCGAGGTTGAGCCCGGTCTGCACCAGATATCCGGTGAGCAGATAGCGCTCGGTGCGGCCCCCGCCCCACTACCGCACCGAGCGCTATTCTTCGCGACCTCGGGACTGTACGCAATCAACCTGAAGAGCGGGGTGTGAAGGACAGTAGGTCGCCGGGCTGGCAGCCGAGAACCTCGCAGATCTTGCTCAGCGTCGAGAACCGGATCGCCTTGGCGCGGTTGTTCTTGAGGATCGACAGGTTCACGTTGGTGATCCCCACCTTGTCGGCCAGCTCGACCACCGTCATGCCGCGCTCTTCGAGCAATCGATCCAGATGTACCTCGATGGCGTGCTCGGGGTTTTCGGCGGGCGACATCAGACAGTTCCTTCGAGTTCCTCGCGCATGTGCGCGCCGACGCGGACGACCTTGGACATCACGACAAGCCCGAGCCCGGCGATCAGGGACGCCCATGGAAAGGCCCAGCCGTACAAAGCCATCCACCCCACCTCCCTGACGGTCCCGGCCACCATCGACACGGCCAGGCCGGTCTCGACGATGGTGGTGTAGAGCGACGCCGCGACTGTGCCGACCATAAGAAACACGCCGAGGAACCGCAGCCTGCGGACGACCACCTCATCGAAACCGCTGTCCTGTCGTGCGTCTCTGATCAGCCAGTCGAGGAGGAAGAGCGCGATGAGCAATGCGAGCGCGGTGGCGAACCGCGAGGTCTGATAGAGCACCTGTGTGACGAGGCTGGAGTCGTCCTTGCAAATCTGAGGCAGCGGGTAGGCGAGCTCGACTCCCTTCTCCACGGGATAGGGGTTGTCGTCGACGCCGCTGCTCCCCGCCACGGCCTTTCGGCGTTGAGGGTCCTCGGCGAAGTTTCCCTCCACGTCGAGGATGCTCGGTGATGGCACACACACCAGGCTTTGGACGCCGCGGGAACCGAAGGCGTTCTCTCCGCCGGTCAAGGCTGCACGCCCGACTTCGTAGGCCATCGTCGCGGCGAACAGCACTAGGAGAAGGCGGACGACGATCGCCGTCCACTTCAGGGGAGTGGATCTGTCGAGGGGCACGGCGCGGCTCCATATCGTTGCTCGATATTATTGTTTATCGATGATATCGATGAACAATAATGTGTCAAGTGGGGTCCTGATCGAGCAGGTTGTCCCGATGCGGGCCCCGAGCCCCGGGTCTCGGGCGGCCTGCTCTGGCCACTCCAGCGGCGTTGTTTGCCCCACCGTCACTCGCCATTAATGATCATGTCGAGATACGTTCGATTCTCAACACCTGGCCGGAGCGCTCTTCGCGAACTGCCGACAGCCTGCCTGGGTGTCGGAAAAACGTGTTGCGAAGTCGGAGTGTTCATCAACTGTCGCAGCACCGTTTCTCTACACTTCCGAGGTGTGACGACACTCCGCGACGACTCGCCCCCGCCGCAGTGATCCGCCAGGCCGCCGACGACCTCCTTGGCGCCGAACCCCCAGTCCTCACCGGAGCGCTCGTCGGTTACGCCCGGGTTTCCACCCGCGATCAGCGCCTCGACCGACAGACCCGCGCGCTCGAAGCCGCCGGCTGCATCCGCATCTTCGCCGACAAGCTGAGCGGCAAGAACACCGACCGCGAAGAGCTCACTAAGGCCATGGACTACCTACGGTCCGGCGACACCCTCGTCGTCCCCTCGCTCGACCGGCTCGCCCGCTCCCTGGCCGACCTCGTCACGATCGTCGCCGAACTGCGCCGCCGCGGCGTCGGCTTCCGGTCCCTGAAGGAAGCCCTCGACACCACCACCCCCGGCGGCCGCCTCGTCTTCCACGTCTTCGCCGCCCTCGCCGAGTTCATCCGCGAGCTGATCGTCGAGGGAACCCACGAGGGCCTGGCCGCCGCCAAGGCTCGCGGCGTGCGACTCGGCCGCCCACCCGCGATGACCCCCGAGCAGGTCCGGCACGCCCGTGCCTTGCTCACCCAGCCCGACGCTACCGTGTCCTCAAGTGCCCGACTGCTGAACGTCAGCCGCTCCACGATCTACAAGTATGTGCCCGAACTCGCCACGGCCCGCCCGGCCGTCGAGCAGCCGGCAGCGCGAGCCGAGATGGAGACGGGCGGCTGATTCCCCAGTTCAGCGCCTACTTGGCGGCTGATGGCGCGTTGGTTAACGGCACCCCCATACGTCCGCACGAACAGGTTGTAGTCGTCGGCGGGGATGCCATCCATCGTGAGCGCCTTCACCGCGGTCGAGGTGAGGTCCCACTCTGGCGGCCCGGCCGAGCAGCGCTCAAGGTCGAGCAGCACCACATCACCGTCGTCGGTGCAGACGACATTGCCGATCCATGCGTCACCGTGCACGACGCACTCGGGCACCCCTTCGGCAGTTCGGCATACCGGGCTTTCAGCTCGTTAAGGTGGCGCCGCATCCACCACCGATCGTCGTCCCGAGAGTGGTCGCACGCTCAATCCGGTCGGCTAGGTCGTGTTTCATAAGGCATCGAGCCACTGGTTGATCGCAGCGATGATGACGACGGTTTCGTAGCGTACGGCGAGCTTGTCGTAGCGGGTCGCCATGCCGCGGTTGCCTTTGAGCAGGTTGATGCCGCACTCCACAGCGTGACGCAGCCGGTAGAACGTGGGTCGAAGGCCGGCGGGCGACCCCCCTTCGATCCCTTGGCTCGCCGGTGAGCGTCCTGGTCGGCCTTGCTCGGAATGCACGCCTTGATCCCACGCCGGCGCAGATGAGTCCGGTTGGCCTTGCTGGTGTAGGCCTTGTCGGCCAGGACCCGATCCGGGCGGGTCCTGGGACGGCCACCGCCGAGGCGGGCCACCCGGATCTTGCCGAGCACCGGGATGAACTGCGGGCTGTCGCCCCGCTGCCCGGCGGTCACCACCGCAGCCAGCAACTTGCGGCCCTGCTCGCAAGCCAGATGGGTCTTGGTGGTCAGCCCGCCGCGTGAGCGCCCCAGCGCGTGATCGGCCGGCTCGATGTGCACCCCGCCGGGTGGCTCCTTCTGCAGGTGACCGTCCCGGCGGGCTCCGGCCGCGTGCTGGTGAGCCCGGGTGATGGTGGAGACGCTCACCGTCCAATCGATCTTCCCGGCGGCGTCCGCACACGCCTGCAAGGCCGCCAGGATCCGCGCCCAGATCCCCTCCCGCTGCCAGCGCCGGAACAAGCCATACACGGTGAACCAGTGGCCGTAGCAGGCAGGAACGTCTCGCCACGGCGCCCCGGTCCGGATCCGCCACCGGATCCCGTCGATCAACTGCCGCCTGCTCCACTTCGGCGGACGCCCCTTACCCGACGCGGCAGGCAGATGCGGCTCCAGCGCCGCCCACTGCGCGTCAGTGAGGTCGTGCCGCCTCGTCACCACTACGCTGGCCACGAGGTCTCCGGTATTTCGTTCTTCTTGGTCGTTGAACCAACTACCGGAGACCTCTTCGATTAACGATCACCGACACGCCTCACACGTGATCTTTCGAAACACGGCCTAGACGCGAGCGTCGCCATGATCGTGAAAGCCCGACCCGCCGCCGCCCGCGCCCGCACGGCCGCCGTCGAATACCCCACCCGGGACGAGTTCGATCTGGTACGCGGCATGACCGGGCTGGGCGCGCACCTGCTGCGGCGCGACCCGAGCGGCCCCCTCCTCCGTGACGTGCTCGCCTACCTGGTCGAGCTCACCCAGCCGCTCCCCTCATGCAACGGGCTGCCCGGCTGGTGGACCATCGACATCCCGCCAGGTCGCCCGCCCGCCGACTTCCGCGGCGGGTTCGCCGACCAGGGGATGGCACATGGCATCGCCGGCCCGCTCGCGTTGCTCGCCACAAGCATGCGGCGCGGCATCACCGTCGAGGGCCACGCCGAGGCCATCGAACGCATCTGCGACTGGCTGGACTACTGGTGGCAAGAGGGCCCGACCGGCCCCTGGTGGCCAGAGCGGGTGAACATCCACGAGCACCTCGATGGCCGCCCCGACCAGCCGGGACCGGCGCGCCCGTCCTGGTGCTACGGCACCCCCGGCATCGCCCGCGCCCTGCAGCTCGCCGGCATCGCGACCGGCGACCACGCCCGCCAGCAACGCGCCGAGCTCGCGCTCGCCGCGTGCCTGTCCGACCCCGCCCAGCTCGCCCGCATCCGCGACCCCGCCTTATGCCACGGCTGGGCCGGGCTCCTGGCCACCGTGCGGCACGCCTCCTGTCGCGTGGTGGTTCACCCGTAAGGGCCCCGAGTGGCGCATCCGCTGCATGCCCGCCCCCGGCCGGGACGACGAAGCGACCAGGCGCCTGCAAGAGGCCATGGACGCCCTGAAGGTGCACGGCGACATCGAGCAGTGGGTCTGGGGGGATCTACGAGCCCGAGGTCGACGCGTTCGGCGGCGTCGAGGCCATGGACGTCGCGCACGACCTCTTCCACGCCGACAGCCGCAACATCCTCCACTACCTGCACCAGCTCGACGATCAGCTAATTCCGTGCCGAGATCACCGGCGCGAGCTCGGCTTGGTGCTGGCCAGCACGCTGATGCGCGGGGCCGGCCTGGACTGGTACGAGCAGGGCGACGTGTGGGCCAAGGTGGCGGCGCACCGGCCGGCCGCCCTGCCGGCGAGCTTCCCCACGCAGGTCACCGACGCCGAGCTGGCCGCAGTGCGCACGCTCATCACCGCCTGCGGCAACAGCGCATCCAGCCCACTGACGGCCGCACCGGACTGGGCCGAGGCGTTCCAAGCGGCCGGCGCCCAGCTCGCTGCCCTGGCCAAGCGCGGCCGCCTGTCTCGCGGCCCTACGCTCCGTACTCGCCCATCATGTGCTGTTCGCGTGGAACCGGGCCAGCCTCTCCTCACGACACCAGGCGTTCTTCTCGGAAACGGCCGCCCAGGTCGTGTTCCATCACACCCCCGGCCTGAAGCCCGGCCTTGAGTCCGGCCTTGAGGAGGATCCGACCTCCCGCCCTGCGCCATCACCTGCGACTACGCTCACCGCAGTGACCACCAACACCGACACCAACCCGAGCCCAGAGCAGCTACGCGACGAGCTGGCCGACCACATCCGCGACCGCGGCATCTTCACGTCCGCCCGTGTCGAGCGCGCGTTCCGGACGGTGCCCCGGCATCTGTTCCTGCCGGGCGTGGACCTGCGGGACGCCTACGCCCCCAAGGTCGTCAAGACCAAGTACGGCGCCGACGGCTCGGCGATCTCCTCGGCCTCCAATCCGAAGCTCGTGGCCGAGATGCTGGAACAGCTCGACATCCAGCCCGGCCACCGCGTGCTGGAGATCGGCGCGGGCACCGGCTTCAACGCCTGCCTCATGGCGGAACTGGCTGGCCCGGACGGGCACGTGGTCACCATCGACATCGACGACGACCTCGTCCAGGCGGCCCGCCGCGGCCTGCGCGCGGCGGGATACGAGCAGGTCGAGGTGATCTGCGGTGACGGCGCCGATGGCCACCCCGCCGGCGGACCGTATGACCGGATCATCGTCACCGCCGGCGCGTGGGACCTGGCCGCGGCCTGGTGGCAGCAGCTCGCCGAGGGCGGCCGCATGGTCGTCCCCGTCCTCCTGCACGACAGTGGCCTGACGCGCTCGCTCGCGTTCGACCTCGCCCAACCCGGCCGGATGGTGTCCACGTCGGCGCTGGTGTGCGGGTTCGTCCCCATGCGCGGCTCGACGTTCCACGCCGGGCGCACCCTCCAGCTCGCCGAGGACGTCGTGCTCCACCTCAACGACCACCCGTCCGAGGCGGACCAGAACCTGCCGCAGGCGCTCAAGCATCCCGCCCACCAGGTATGGACGGGCATCCAGATCCGCGACGATCAGCCCGTCGGCCACCTCGACCTGTGGCTGGTCAGCACCGGCAGCCGGTTCGCCCGGATGGCGGCCGGAGCGGACGCCCGCGACCGCGGCCTCGTCACGCCCGCGCTGCGGTGGGCCGGCGCCACCCTGTACGACGACACCAGCCTCGCCTACCTGGCGCTGCGCCCCCTCGACAACCGCCCACCCGGACTCCAAACGCACCAGCTCGGCGTGATCGCCCACGGGCCCGAGGGCGTGAAGCTCGCCGCGCAGACGGCGGAACTCCTGCACCAGTGGGACGAGGAGCGGCCGCCGCAGCCCGTCATCACCGCCCACCCCGCAGGCACGCCCGACGTGCAGCTCTCGCCGGGGTACCGCATCGACCGGCCCGGCGCCCGCCTCACCGTCGTGTGGTGACCGCGACGGCTTGTCCGATCCGGCCGCCGTAGACAGGAGGCACGAAGGTGAGCAAGACCGAAACCGCCCAGCCGGTCTCGCCCCTGCACACGGTGGCGCGCCGGTTCCCACTGGTGCCACGCCCGCGGGCGGTATGCCGCTCGATCGAGCAGCGCGTCGCCCGAGTTCGTGACCGCGCCCACCTGGCGGCGCAACGCGGCGACGACGCGGTCCTGCGGGCCGCGGAGGCGTTCAACATGGCCGCGCTGATCGCCACCGACTGCGGCCTGCCCAAGCTCGCACGAGAGCTGTGCTGGCAGCAGGCCGACATCTTCCTCACCAGCCGCCCCTACCCCGCGGCAACGGCCAAGCTGGCGCTGCAGCCGCTGATCAACCTCGGTCGTCTGCTCGTCCGCGACGGCGACGGCGCTTACGAGGTGTTCCGGGGCTTGTACGACGCGCTCCACGACCGGGCGGCCGTGGCCATCGCCGGCAGGCAGGTGGACCTGGCCGACCTCGTCATCGAGGACGACCGGCCGCAGATCGTGCAGTGGATGTGGCTCAACCTTCTCATCGATGGCAGCAAGGCCTTGGCCAGGGCCGGCCGATGGGCCGAGGCGCTTCACCACGTCGAGCAACACCACGGCGTCGGGGCGCGGATGTGCGAAGGGCGCCAGGTCTCCATCGTCGCCCGCGCGACCTCCGGCCACCCTGACGAAGCCGCTCATCTCCTGGCGGCGACTCCTGTCGAGGCGCCGTGGGAGGAGGCGGTCTCAGCCTGCCTGCACACGCTGTGCCTGCGCGTCGCCGACCAGCCGGCCGACCCGACCACATCGACCATGGTCGACGCCTACCTCCGGCTCCCGGCCGAGCCCGAGCATGTCGTCTTCCAGGTGCGTTTGGGCCTGAGCGTTTTCGGGCTAGCCCCGTTTTCCGCACATGAGTGATCTTCAGCGGAGGTCTCGTGGATCGATGTCGAGGAGATCCAGGAGATGGAGTTGGAGGTCGGTGGGTTGCGGGATGGTCGGGGGTGACTGGCCGGTGCC
>NZ_SMJZ01000211.1 GCF_004348345.1 Nonomuraea longispora | reverse complement strand
GTCGCCGCCTACCGCATCACGCAGGAAGCGCTCACCAACATCGTCAAGCACTCCGGGGCCGATCACGCCGGCATCCGGCTCACCTGGGAGGACCACAACCTCATGATCGACATCACCGACGACGGGCAAGGCGGCGGGCGCGGGCTTCCCCCCGGCGGCAACGGGCTGATCGGCATCCGCGAGCGCGCCGCCGCCTGCGGCGGCGCCGCCACCGCCGGGCCGCGCACCGACGGCCACGGCTTCACGGTGTCCGTACGCCTGCCGCTGGCCCGCCCATGACCGTCCGCGTGGTCGTCGCCGACGACCAGGAGCTGGTCAGGAGCGGATTCGCCATGATCCTCGACGGGCAGCCCGACATCGAGGTGGTCGCCGAGGCGGGCGACGGGGTGGAGGCGGTGGCGAGACCCTGGACGTGCTGACCGCAAGGGAGCGCCAGACGCTCCAGCTGATCGCCCGCGGCCTGTCGAACGCCGAGATCGCCGCGGCCATGGTGGTCAGCGAGCACACGGTGAAGACGCACGTCAGCAACGTGCTGTCCAAGCTGGGGCTGCGTGACAGGGTGCAGGCGGTCATCGCGGCGTACGAGTCGGGGCTGGCCGTTCCTGGGGCGTAACGCGCGGGCCGGCGGGTAGGCGGGGCCCCATGACTGAGGGTTTCGACACCGAGATGTTGTGGGAAGAGTTCCACCGGACGGTCAACATGAACTCCGAGGAGCTGCGTTCGCATCTGCTCGCCGACGCCTCCGACGAGGAGGGTTTCCCGCCCGACCCCGACCTGGGCATCGACGAGCTGGGCCGGGGCGTGCTGCACGTCCTGAGCAAGCGCAAGGGCGACCTGACCAGTGCCGACCTCGATGTGATGCGGCGGGTCGTCGACCTCGTCGAGACGCTGGGCGACAGGACGGACGACGAGTCGCGGCGCGAGCTGATGTCCGTGGGTCACGATCCGTTGAGGGGATAGCAGATGGTCCAGCCGCGCCCGTGGATCGAGGGCTACGTACGAGCCTGGAATTCCAACGATCCCGACGACATCGCCGCGCTGTTCACCGAGAACGCCGTCTACTACGCCGAGCCGTACAGCTCGCCGTGGCAGGGGCGCGACGCGATCATCTCGGAGTGGCTGGCCCGGCAGGACAAGCCGGGTGAGGCCACGTTCGAGTGGCATCCGGTGTGCGTGACGGACGACGCGAGCGTCATCAAAGGAGTCACGACATATCCGGATAAAATCTATAGCAACCTCTGGGTCATCCGGTTCGCGCCGGACGGACGGTGCCGGGAATTCACCGAATGGTGGATGCTGCACGATGTCAAATGATGCAATGGCCCGAACCGTCTTCACCCGAGGAGATCAGTTGAAAGACAACCTCGACCTCGCCGCGAGCGCCCAGCAGCTGGCCGACGCCGCCCCGACGGGATCGATCGACCGCGCCGCCGCCTCGTCCGTGGCCATCACGCTCGCCACGACCCGTGACATCACCGACGCCAGGAAGACGCTGGACGGGCTCACCCCGGCCGAGGTGCGAACGGCGGCGCTCGACCTCTTCGACCGGTTGTCGGCGGACTAGCGGCCCGCACATCCACCATCCGAGGCCCGGGGTCGAACGGGGACACCGGCCGCGATGCCCGCTGCCCCGTCGCTCAGCCCGTCCGCTTCCGTGCACCTCGCACTGGCCGGCGGGTGGTGAGGTGGCCCTGCGGGTTCGCGGTGGGCCGGAGGCTATAGTCCGCCCCATGAATGGATCACGACTCGTCGCCACAGGTCACTACCAACCTGCAAAAATCCTGACAAATGAGGACTTGGCGACCATGGTGGATACCAACGACGAGTGGATCACCCAGCGGGTCGGGATCCGCACCAGACACGTCGCCGGCCCCGACGAGAGCGTGGCCGACCTGGCCTCCCACGCCGCCGCGAAGGCACTGGCCGGCAGCGGGCTCGGTGCGTCCGACATCGACCTCGTCCTGGTCGCCACCTGTACGCAGACCGAGCGCGCCCCCAACGTCGCCTCACGCGTCGCCGCCGCGCTCGGCGTTCCCTCCCCCGCCCTGATGGACGTCGGCGTCTCGTGTTCGGGCTTCACGCACGCCCTGGCCGTGGCCGACCACACGATCCGCGCTGGCGCCGCGACGAACGCCCTGGTCGTGGGCGCGGACAAGATGACCGAGGTCACCGACTGGACCGACAGGACCACGTGCGTGCTGACGGGCGACGGCGCCGGCGCGGCCGTGGTCAGCGCCGCTCCCGAGGCGGAGATCGGGCCTGTCGTGTGGGGTTCGGTGCCGGGGCTCGGCAGGGCCGTACGCATCGAGGGCACGCCGACCCGCTTCTCCCAGGACGGCCAGAGCGTCTACCGCTGGGCCACCACCCAGCTCCCCGCGATCGCGCGGCAGGCGTGCGATCGCGGCGGCGTGTCCCCGGAGGAGCTGGCCGCCGTGGTCCTGCACCAGGCGAACCTGCGCATCATCGAGCCCATCGCCAAGAAGCTTGGCGCGGTGAACGCGATCATCGCCCGTGACGTGGTGGAGTCGGGCAACACCTCGGCCGCGAGCGTGCCGCTGGCCCTGTCGAAGCTGCTCGAACAGGGTGAGGTGCGGCGCGGGGCGCCGATGTTGCTGTTCGGTTTCGGAGGCAACCTGTCCTACGCAGGAATGGTCGTCCACTGTCCCTGACCTCATCCCGGCTCGAACCGCCCTGCGAGCATGTGAGGAGGGCATCGATCCACCGCCCGCGCCCCGCCGCGTGATCTCACGGAACGGGCGCGGTGCGCAGATGGCCGAGCAATTTCTGGATCTCCCGCGCGTAACGCTCGGCGAACTCCGGCGAGGCCGGGTCGTCGTCCCAGACGGCGCGGACGAGCTGGGGGAAGGAGATGCCGGCCGCGGCCATGGAGAACAGCGCCACCAGGACGGCGCCGGGGTCGAGGTCGGCGGGGAACTCGCCGTCCTGCTGGCGACGGCGCAGATGTTCGAGGTCGCGGCGGACGTCGGCCACGAACGCCGGGTCCGGCGGACCGTCGTCCGTGAGCCCCTGCCAGAGCATCAGCCTGCCGTAGTCGCGGCGGGAGGAGTTGGCCCGTACGTAGCCGGCGACCAGTTCGGCGAGCTCGGAGGAGGGATCCGCGAAGGTGCTCTCCTCCACGTGCCATCGTGCGTTCAGCGCCTGGTAGAGACCCTCTTTGCCGCCGAAATAGTACGAGATCAACTGCTTGTTGACGCCGGCGCTGGCGGCGATCTCGCTGACCCGCGCCCCCGCGAACCCCTTCGCGGCGAACTGCTGCAGCGCCGCCTGAAGGATGCGGGCCTTCGTGCGCTCGGGGTCGCGCTGCTTGTCCTCCGGTGCTCGTCTCATGGTTCGGCAGGCTATCATCCATCCGTTTGGTTGACAGATTCATCCAATTGGATGATTATCGCTCTCATGACACCTCACATCGCGATCATCGGTGGCGGGATCGGCGGGCTCTGCCTGGCCCAGGGGCTGCGCAAAGCCGGTCTCGACGTGACCGTTCACGAGCGGGACCGCACCCCCGCCGACCGGCTGCAGGGCTACCGCGTGCACATCGACCCGCACGGCGCCCGCGCGCTGCACGACTGCCTGCCCTCCCACCTGTGGGATGCCTTCCTCGCCACGACAGGACGGGGCGAACAGGACTTCGGCTTCCTCACCGAGCGGCTGGACCTGCTCACGCTGCTCGAAACGCCCAGGGCCGGCGACCCCGCCGACGACCACCACTCGGTCAGCCGCATCACGCTCAGGCAGGTGCTGCTGTCCGGACTGGAGGACGTCGTACGGTTCGGGAAGACGTACGAGCGGTACGAGAGGCTGCCTGACGGGCGGATCCGGCTCCTCTTCGCCGACGGCACCAGCGAGGACGCGGACATCGTGGTCGCCGCGGACGGCGGCGCCTCGCGGGTCCGTGAGCAGCACCTGCCGCACGCCAGGCGGGTGGACACCGGGATCACCACGGTCGCGGGCAAGTTCCCGCTCACCGACGCGACCAGGAAGCTCCTGACCCCGCGGCTGGCCGACGGGCCGAACACCATCATCCCGCCCAGGGGCATGGGCATGTTCACGGCTCCGCACGACCTGGGCGAGGCCGTGACGTACGGCGGGATCGGGGCGACGGAGCACGAGGGTGCGCTGATGGACAACACCAGCAGCTACATCCTGTGGGCGTTCGGCGCGACCGCCGCCCGCTTCCCGACGGATATTTCGGGAATGTCAGGCCGGCAGCTCAAGGGCGCCGTGGCCGGCATGATCAGCTCCTGGCACCCCGACCTGCGCAGGCTGGTCGACACGACCGACGCCGGCACCGTCACCCTGCTGCCGATCCGCACCTCGATCCCGATCGACCCGTGGCCGGCCTCCACCATCACCCTCATCGGCGACGCCATCCACAGCATGACCCCGATGCGCGGCATCGGCGCGAACACCGCCCTCCGCGACGCCCGCCTGCTCTGCGGTGAGCTCGCGCGTGCACTCAGGGGCGGGGGCGACCCGGTCGCGGCCATCGCCCGCTACGAGTCGCGCATGCGCGAGTACGGCTTCGCCGCCGTACGCGACTCGCTGCGCGCGTCCGAACAGTTCATCGGCGACAGCCGGGTGGCGCGCATGGGGTTCAAGACCTTCCTGCGCCTGGTCCAGCGGTTCCCCTCGCTCAAGGCCAAGGTGTTCTCCTAGCCGGCCCTGGAATGGCGGCCGACCCGCATCGGCCATCGGAACTGGGCACCCTCGTGATGTCGAGAACGTGGCGGCTGCTCCGTCCCAGGTACATCAGCGGCCACGACCGGCCGCGTGGAGGAGAAGGAGAACCACCATGGCCATCAGGCGGATGGACAACATCGGCATCATGGTCGAGGACCTCGACGCCGTCATCGCGTTCTTCGTGGAACTCGGCATGGAACTGGAGGGCAAGGCCCTGGTCGAGGGGAGCTGGGCGGCACGTTGCGTCGGACTCGACGACCAGCGGGTCGAGGTGGCGATGATGCGGACCCCGGACGGCCACGGGCGGGTCGAGCTGGCGAAATACCTCATGCCTGAGGCGGTCGGCGGGGTGCCGGAGGACGCCCCGGTGAACACGCTGGGCATTCGCCGCATCATGTTCGCGGTCGACGACATCGACGACGTCGTCGCCCGCGTGTGCGCCCGCGGCGCCCAACTCGTCGGCGAGGTGGTCCGGTACGAGGACGTCTACCGGCTCTGCTACCTCCGCGGCCCCGAGGGCATCGTCGTCGCCCTGGCAGAGGAGCTTCGCTGAAGTCGGTGCCGGTCGCTGTCAGGAGCGCAGCAGGTGGAACAGCTCGACCCTGAGGTGGTGGTGGTCGAGGCCGTCCTGGTCGTGCTCGACCGGGAGCGGACGGCCTTGTGCGTGCAGGGGGTGGCGCAGCGGGTGCCGGGCGTGGAAGCCGGCCAGCCGGCGGTCGAGCTGCGGGTCGTCGAGCCCGGCGACGTCGAGGGGCGGACCGCCGTACAGGCCGGGCTCCTCGCCGCCGGGCAGCCGCTCGGCCGAACCCGTGACGCCCCAGGTCAGGGCCACGACCTCGCGCGCCGCGGGGGTCAGCGGGGTCGTGGCGTAGATCACCCCGCCAGCGTACTGCGGACGTCATGCTTCCGGTTTGGCGACGGATGCGCGATGGTTTAGGCAACTTGCACCGCGAGGTAAGGAGACCTGTGGTCAGTCCTGGCACGCTCGACACTCGGGGCAGCGATTTCGCCCGGCTTTCTCATCGCATCATGGACGCCGGTCTCCTCGACCGGCGTCCCGTTTACTACGCCGTCAGGATGAGCATCGCGGCCGTGATCTATCTCGGCTGCTGGGCGCTGTTCGCCTGGGTGGGCGACTCCTGGCTGCAGCTTCTCGTCGCGGCCGCGATGGCCGTGGTCTTCGCGCAGCTCGGCTTTCTCGCCCACGACCTCGGGCACCGGCAGGTCTTCAGGAAGCGGCGGCCCAGTGACGTCGCGGGGCTGCTGATCGGCAACTTCGGCATCGGGCTCGGCTGGGGGTGGTGGACCAGCAAGCACAACCGGCACCACGCCAACCCCAACCATGAGGACCACGATCCCGACGTGTCCCCCGCCGTGATCGTCTGGTCGGAGGACCAGGTGGCCAAGAGCCGCGGGATTCCCCGTTTCATCGCCAAGCGCCAGGCGTGGTGGTTCTTCCCGCTGCTCACCCTGGAGGCCTGGCACCTGCACGTGGCCAGCGTCAAGGCGCTGCTCAAGCCGGGCGCCAAGCGGCGTACGACCGAGCTGAGCCTGATCGTCGTGCACTTCGTGCTCTATTTCGGCCTGGTCTTCACCGTCCTGCCGCTCGGCAAGGCGCTGGTGTTCCTCGTCGTGCACCAGGGCTTGTTCGGCATCTACCTGGGGCTCTCGTTCGCTCCCAACCACAAGGGCATGCCCGTGCTGACGAAGGAGGACAAACTCGATTTCCTTCGCAAGCAGGTGCTGACCTCGCGCAACGTCAAGGGCAGCTGGTTGACCGACGTGGCGCTCGGCCAGCTCAACTACCAGATCGAGCACCATCTGTTCCCGAACATGCCGGCGCCCAACCTGCGCAGGGCGCAGCCCATCGTGCAGGCGTACTGCGCGGAGATCGGCGTGGACTACCTGCAGACCGGACTCGTGGCGTCGTACGGGCAGGCGCTGCGGCACCTGCACGAGGTCGGGGCCTCGCTCCGATGACCGGCGGGGCGCCCGTCAGCGGGCGCCCGCTCAGTTCGCGCCCTCCTCCAGCCGCTGGCGCAGGCGGTCGCGGCGGCGTTCGAGCTCGGCGATCAGCTCGGTCTGCTCGTCCGCCTGACTGATCATGGCGGAGATCTCCACCTGGTCGGTCGCGCCCATGTCGCGGATCTGGTCGCGGATGTCCTGGTTCTCGGCGCGCAACCGGGCCAGGTCCTCTTCGACCTGCCGGACCTCGTCCTCAATGCTCATCCACCGGCTCTACCCACAGGGACGGCGGCGATTACCCGGCCCTGACCGCGGCGTACAGAATGGGGGCCATGCGCAGGCCGTCGAAGGACACGCTCGTGTCGCTCGTCATGATCGCCGCGGTGCTGGCGGGAGTGACCCTCACCCTGCTGCTGCGCGCCTCCGGCCCGATCAACGCCCTCGACGTCGTGCTGCCGGTCATCGCCGCGGGCGGGGTGCTGCTGCGCGAGCGTTGTCCCGTCGCGGCGCTGGTCATCGTGGTCGCGGCGACGGGCGCCTACTACCCGTGGGCGACGGTCGACGGGCCGCTCATGGCGCTGCCGCTGTTCGCCCTCTACACCGCCGCCGACAAGGGACACCTCACCGCGGCCATCGTCACGGGGGCGGCGGCGCTGCTCGGCATGGGGCTCGGCGAGACCGGCGGGATCAGGCACGTGGACGACAGCGCGTTCCTGATGATCACCGGATGGGTGGTGGCGGCCATCGCGTTCGGCGGCGTCACCCGCAACCGCCGCGCCTACCTCATGGAGGTGCGCCGGCACGCGCTCGACGCCCTGCGCAGCAAGGACGAGGAGGCCATGCGGCGCGCGGGAGAGGAACGGCTGCGCATCGCCAGAGAGCTGCACGACGTGCTCGGCCACAACATATCCATGATCAACGTGCAGGCCGCGGCGGCGCTGCACGGGCTGAGGAAACGACCCGAGGACGCCGAGACGGCGCTGCGTACGATCAAGGACACCAGTAAGGAGACGCTGCGCGAGCTGCGCACCACCCTGGGCGTGCTGCGCCAGGTCGACGAGGACGCGCCGACCGCGCCGGCCGACAGCCTGGCGCGGGTGGACGAGCTGGTCGAGGCCTCCGGGCTGAAGGTAGGCATCGAGCTGTCCGGGCCGCTCGACGCGGTGCCGACCGAGGTCGACTTGGCCGCCGCCCGCATCGTCAGGGAGGCTCTGACGAACGTATCCCGCCATTCGGGCACGAAAGAGGCAACATTGAAGATCAGCAACAGGTCCGGAAATATCGAGATCTGCGTGGAGGATGAGGGGCCGGGCGCCACCTACGAGGGCGGCAGCGGCTTCGGCCTGACGGGCATGCGCGAGCGCGCAGCCCTGCTGGGCGGCATTCTGGAGGCCGGGCCACGCCCCGAAGGCGGATTCCGCGTCACCGCCCGGCTGCCGCTGAAGGGAGTGCGATGATCCGCGTACTGCTCGCCGACGACCAGACCCTGGTCCGCGCCGGGTTCCGGTCGATACTCAGCGACGAGGACGACGTCGAGGTCGTGGGCGAGGCGCCCAACGGCACCGCGGCCGTCCAGCGCGCCCGTGAGCTCAAGCCCGACGTGGTCCTCATGGACATCCGCATGCCCGACCTCGACGGCCTGGAGGCCACCCGCCGGATCGCCCGCGACCCCCGGCTCGAAGGCGTCAAGGTGATCATCCTGACCACGTTCGACCTGGACGACTACGTCTACGGCGCGCTGCGGGCCGGGGCGAGCGGCTTCCTCGTCAAGGACACCGAGCCCGCCGAGCTGATCCACGCCGTACGGGTCGTGGCGAGGGGCGACGCGCTGATCGCGCCGTCCATCACGCGGCGGCTGATCGCCGAGTTCGCCGGCCGGGTCAAGCGCCCGGAGCCGGGTCCCGAGCTCAACGCGCTCACCGAACGCGAGCGCGAGGTCATGGCGCTGGTGGCGGCCGGCTCGTCCAACGACGAGATCGCGGCCCAGCTCGTGCTCAGCCCCGCCACGGCGAAGACGCACGTCAGCCGCATCATGACCAAGCTGTCCGTACGCGACAGGGCCCAGCTCGTCATCATCGCCTACGAAGCCGGCATGATCACCCCGGGCTGGCTGACGCCCTGACCTGCGGGGCACCCCGCACACCCCGAAACAGCGGAAGATGCCCCCCTGCGGGAACAGCCCGCACGCCGAGAACGCGTACGTCCTGAGGGGTACGTGCGGCGGGGTCCGTGCGACCCGGGATGTACGCCAGGTGTCCGCCGGAGCATGACGTCGCCGGGCAAGCCGTACGCGCAGCCTCTCAGCATGGACACCGTCGACCTCGCCCGCCTCCAGTTCGCGATCACGGCGGGCGCGCACTTCCTCTTCGTGGCGCTTACGCTCGGTCTGGCGACCCTGCTGGCGGTCGTCCAGACGCGGGCCACGTTCGGCAACAGCCCCGTGCACCTGCGGATGACGCGGTTCTGGGGCCAGCTCTACATCATCAACTACGCGATGGGCATCGTCACCGGCCTGGTGATGGAGTTCCAGCTCGGGCTGTCGTGGAGCGGGCTGACGGACTACGCGGGCGACGTGTTCGGCTCGGCGCTGGCGATCGAGACGCTGATGGCGTTCTTCATCGAGTCGACGTTCCTGGGGTTGTGGATCTTCGGCTGGAACAAGCTGAACCGGTGGGCGCACCTGGCGCTGATCTGGATCGTGACACTGACCGCGTACGCGTCGGCCTTCTGGATCATGGTGGCCAACGGTTTCCTGCAGAACCCCGTGGGCCACGTGCTGGAGGGCGGCAGGATGCGGATGGCGGACTTCGGGGCGATGGTGGCCAACCCGGCGGCGCAGGTGGCGTTCTGGCACGTCGTCACCGCCGGGATGGTCGTCGGCGGGTTCTTCATGGCCGGGGTGAGCGCGTACCACCTGCGCAGGCGCACCTCCGATCAGGACGTCTTCCGCAAGTCGCTGCGGATCGGGATGGGGGTGGCGCTGCCGGCCGTGTTCGCCACCGCCACGTCCGGCGGGCTGGGGTTCCAGACGATGCAGCCGGCCAAGGCCGCGGCCTGGTCGCGCGACGCGGAAGAGCTCGCCGCGGCGCAGGCCGAGATGGTGGCCGCGCACGGGCCGGGCGACTACCTGCCGCCGGCGGGCTGGGTGCAGGCGAGCGGCACGACGATGCTGCTGCTGTTCGCGCTCATGATGTACTTCCTGCTGCCGAGCTGCCTGCTCATGCTCTTCCGGCCGGTCGTGCGCGAGTTCAGGCTCTGGCACTGGGTGACGACGCTGATGATCCCCGTCCCGTTCGTGGCCATGCTCGCCGGCTGGGCCTTCCGCGAGTTCGGACGCCAGCCGTGGACGGTGTACGGGCTGCTGACCACGTCGGATGCGATGTCCCCGGTGTCGGCGGGGCAGATGCGCTTCTCCGTGGTCGCCTTCTTCACGGTGTTCGCCGTGCTCATCGCCGTCAACACCTGGCTGCTGGCGCGGCACGCCCGCCGCGGGCCCGGCGCCGTGTCGCTCGGCGACCGCCCGATCGAGGCGCCCGTTCCCGCCCCTACCTTCTGAGGAGCCGTCATGGAGATCTTCATCCTGGCCTTCTTCGCGCTGGGCTACCTGGTACTGGCCGGCGCCGACATCGGGGTCGGCATGGCGCTGCCGTACCTGGGCAGGTCTGCGGCGGAGCGGCGCGAGGTGATCGCCTCGATCGCGCCGTTCTTCCTGGGCAACGAGGTGTGGCTGGTCGCCACGGCGGGTGTGCTCGCGGGGCTGTTCCCCCACCTGGAGAGCGTGCTGCTCACCGGGAACCACAGCGTGGTCGTGGTGCTGCTGCTGGCGTGGGTGGTCCGCGACATGGGCCTGTGGCTGCGTGGGCGGATGCCGGGGGCGCGCTGGCAGGCGTTCTGGGACGGCGCGACCGTGGCCGGCAGCTGGGGGCTGGCGCTGAGCTGGGGGTTGCTGCTCGGGAACGTGCTGCTCGGCATCACCGGGCCGTTCGCCGTGCTGCCCGCGCTTGTGGTGACCGTGCTGTTCGGCACCCACGGCCTGACGTTCGCGGCGCTGCGGCTGCGCGGCGAGCTGCGGGCGCGGGCGGCCGTGTTGTCCGGCGGGGCCGGGGAGGGGCGCACGTACGCGCTGACCTCGGCGGCGCTGGTGACGGTCGGGGCGCTGGCCGGGCTTCGGCTCCCGCTGGACCCGGGAAGCGCGGGCACGGTGCTGGTGCCGGTCGTGCTCACCATGATGCCGCTGCTCGTGGCGGCGCAGGCCTGGGTGTGGTGGACGTTCCGGCACCGGGTCACCGGGCCGTCCTACCTGTGATCGTCGCGGGCGCGCTCCGGCGGGTCAGTCGATCCGCTGCGTCAGCCCGCGGAAGTCGCCCACGCCGTCGCCGTCGCCGTCCCTGAACGTCTCGACGTCGAGGCAGTAGACGACGGCGTTCTTCCACCACAGGTCCGAGGTGTACGTCAGTCGCATCCGTGCCCGCTGCCCCCGGCGGGCACGCTGTCACGACAACGCGCGGATCGCGTCCTCGACCATGTCCCAGAAGCGCCCGGCGTCGATCCCGGTGCCGACGCTGGCGTTGGGCGCGCGTCCCAGCGTGTTCAGCAGGTCGACGCTGGTCGCGCCCGCCGTCTCCGTGCCGTGCAGCTCGATGTCGAGCCTGGTGCGCGCCGTGGTCACCACGCCGGGCGCGGCGACCAGCGCCACCGCCACCGGGTCGTGCAGCGGGGCGTCGGGCATGCCCTGGTCGGTTTCGTACGTCGAGTTGAAGAAGTTGAGCAGTTCCACGCCGAACGCAGCCGTCCTGTTGCCGACGGCGTCGACGCGGGCGAGCACGTCGTGGGTGACGAGGGCCTGGTGGGTGACGTTGAGCCCGATCATGGTGAACGGCGGGCCCGCATCGAGCACGATGGCCGCGGCCTCGGGGTCCAGCCAGGAGTTGAACTCGGCGTACGGCGTCACGTTGCCCCTGCCCGTCGACCCGCCCATCCAGACGATCTCGCGTACGCGGGAGAGCCTGTCCGGGTAGGTGCGGGCGAACAGCGCGATGTTCGTCAGCGGGCCGGTCGCGACGATCGTCACCTGCTGGTCCGCTGTGTCGAGCGTGTCCCTGATGAGGTCGATCGCGCCGCGCGGATCCGCCGCCACGGACGGCACGGGCAGTTCGGGCCCGCCGAGCGCGTTCTCCCCGTGGATGGAGCCGGCCGTCGACAACCGGCGTAGGAGGGGTCCGGCGGCGCCGGGCGAGATGGGCACCCCGGCGATCCCGGCGACGTGGGCCGCGACCCTGGCGTTGTACGTGGTCTGGTCGAGCCGCCCGTTGCCGCCTACGGTGGTGATGGCGCGCAGGTCGATCTCCGGGTGCCCGGCGGCCAGCCAGATCGCGAAGACGTCGTCGTGCCCCGGATCGCAGTCCAGAATCACCGGTGTCGGCACGAAAATCCCCCTCTTATACGCCTTTATGGTCATGCTACAAGCATCACGCCGACCGTCTCGTGGAGCCGGGACATGGCCGGGGAGCCCGTCGGCGACACCTGGCACCCGTCGAGAACGGCCGTGCACCGGTCAGGCTCTGACGGCCTGCCTGGCCCTGAGGGCGATCTCCAGCTCGAAGCGGATGTCGGGGTCGGCGAGCTGGTCGCCATAGAGCTCTTCGAGCTGGCGCAGCCGGTAGCGCACGGTCTGCGGGTGCACGTGCAGCCGGGCGGCCACCTCGCCGGCGCCCCTGCCGTGCCGCAGCCAGGCCAGCAGGGTTTCCGCCAGCCGGTCCTGCTGGGTGGGCCGCAGGTGGGTCAGGGGCGCCAGCCGCACCTCGGCCAGCGCGCTGACGAGTTCCTCGTCCTTGAAGACCACCAGCGTGGCCATGTGGTCGGCGCACCGTACGAGCCCGTCCGGCAGGACGCCGCGGCGCGACAGGTCGAGCGCCTCCCTGGCCCACCGCAGCGACGTCGCGGCGGCGGTCAGGGGCACGGCGGGCCCGATGGCGGCCCGGCGCCCGCGCAGTGCCTGGTCGAGCATCCTGGCCTGACCGGGGCCGTTGGGGTCGGGCGCCAGCAGGCACGGCTGCGGCCGATCCATGGCGCTGAGCACGTCGGAGGGGAACGCGAGCGCGGGGCAGGGCCCGAGCCCGTCGTCGAGCGCCACGCAGGCCACCGTCCTGGGCAGCCGCCACCCCGCGGCTCTGGCCAGGTCGGCGATGGCCTCGGCGCTGGCGGGCGGGCTGCTGAGCACGAGGTCGAGCAGGCGGGTGCGGCGGCGCTCGGTCTCGCCGGCGGCGTGCGCCCTGGCCTCGGCGAAGCCCTCGGCCGCCGCGTCGGCGAGCTGGTCGAGGTGGACGAAGATGACCTCGCCCAGGTCGTACAGGTTCTGCGGGGACAACCCGCACGGGCCGGCGAGCTCCGTCAGCCGCCGCCAGCCCACTCTGGCGCCGAGCCGCATCGCCGCCTGAAGCGGCTCCAGGTTGCGGCCCTCGGCCGCCTCTCCCCTGCCGATCATGCGGAACGGCTCGCGGTCCCACGGGGCGTCAGGGTCCTCGACGCGGTCGAGGAAACCCTCGACCGCCTGCTCGACCGCGATCCTGATGACTTTGATGTAGAGCTCGTCCGACGGCCTGGCGTATTCGGGGATTCGGGTCCGGATCTCCTCGATCACCTCGTCGGAGACCCGCCCGATCCCCGGCCTGAGGGCTTTCGCGACGTCCGCGGTGGTACGGCTTTCGCTGCTGTCACTCTTGATGACCATGGTCCCTCCTGCCCCCCATTGTGACCCAGGCGACAAGAGTTGTGTAGCAAGAGCTTGTTTGTTATCACTTCCGAAGGAAGGCGCCGAACTCCTCCACGTCGATCAGGCCGTCGCCGTCCTTGTCGAGCTGCCGCACACCGGCCTGCGCGGCCTCCAGCGTCACCGGCCGGCCGAGCACCTCCATCAGCCGTACGAGCTCGGCCGCGGAGATCTTGCCGTCCTTGTCGGCGTCGATCAGTTCGAAGGTGGTCGCGTAGTCGCTCATGGGTCGCCCTTCTGCCGGGATCCACTGTCGCGTCAGACCTTAGTAGCGACTTGTCGTAGTGCGTCGATGAATGCCACGACTTGCGGTCTCCTGTCGCCTTCTCGCCACGCGATGGCGAGTTCGCCTGGAGGCAGCCCCGTGACCGGCCGGTGGGCCAGCCCCGGCCTGCTGTAGAGCTCGGCGAGGACCGCCCAGGCGTAGAGGATCAGGCGGCGGCGCTCCGAACCGGTGTGCGCGCCCGCGCGCTTGCCGAACGCGGCGAACATCTCCGGCTACTGGAGCGGGAGCAGCAGCTTGAGCCGCAGTGCCTCCTTGACCGCGTCCATGCCCGCCACGGCGCAGGGGGAGGTTGTCCGGGGAGAGGCGTGCCGCATCGCGGAGCGGCATCGTCCGACACGTGCCGTTCCCTTCTGTAGGGGTTTGGGTGGTTCGAGGTCGTAAGATACCGAAGCTCGGCCCCGGACACCCCGCAGGTCACCATGACCCCATGACAACGAGCCGGGCACCGCCTCTGGGAGGCGATGCCCGGCTCGGGACGGACGATCAGGCGGCGTGCAGGTAGATCTGACCGAACACCTCGGACAGGTTCTTCAGGTCCGTGGCCACGTCCACCTCGGGGTTGGCCGGGTCGTAGACGGTGGCCAGGCGGGGGCGGACCGTGCCGAGCTTCTTGAGCTGGTCCCAGGTGGTGTTGGCGGCCCACTGCTCGCCGTACACGCGGTTCACCTGGCCCTGGCCGTCCTGCCAGCGGGTCCACAGGGTGACCGTCTCGGCGGCGTCGTCCTGCAGCGGGGCGGCGACGCGGTCGGTGATGGCCTGAGCCGCCTGCTCCTCGTTCAGCTGGGCGCTGCCGGCGGCGGCGAAGGTGGCGTCCTCGGCGGCGATCTGCGCGTAGGCGTCCCAGGCGCGGGCCCGGACCTGGATCCACTGGTTGCGCTGGGCCTCGGCGGCGTCGATCTTCCAGGTGGCGTACTCCGTGGCCAGGTGGCCGTTGTCCAGGGCCAGCTGGTCGACGAGGCCCTTGGCGAGCCAGGCGCCGATGCGCTCGGGGTCGAGCAGCGGATACTTCTTGGTCATCTCGGTCTTGCAGGCGTCGTTCGAGCCGCAGCCGAAGAGCGGCACCACCGTGTGCGCGGCCAGCTTCTTGCCCGGCAGCAGCCCGCGCAGCGTGGTCGTGGCCTCGGTGACGAACGCGTCCAGCTCCTCGGGGGTGGCGAACGTCTGGGCGTCGGCGCCGAGCTTCGAGGTGAACCTGACCCCCACGATCCCCGGCTGGGCGGCGGCCAGCGCGGCGACCTTCTTGGCGGCCTCCGCGAGCTTGCCCGCCTTGTAGTCATCGGCGAGCTCCGCATCGATCCAGACGCGCATGTTCGTCTGGGAGACGGTCTGCGCGGCCTGGCCCGCCGGGGTCTGTTTGGCGGCGGCCTTCTGCTCGGGCGTGATGCCGCTGCCGTCGACGTAGCACTCCTCGCCGTTCCGGCACTCGGGCGTACCGCCGTCCTCGGCGCCCGGAACGTCCGGCGAACCGCTGTCGTGCGCCTCGCCGTCGCCCTCGGAGTCCGTCGGGCACTCGTTGCCCGGCTGGGTGCAGTCGATCGTGATCGGGTCCATCGGGCCCGCCTCGACCATGTGCTCGCCGTCGTTCTGGAGCCAGAAGTTCGCGATGTCCGCGGCCTCTTCGGGGGTGGCCATCCAGCGGCAGACGACGTACGCGGGGGTGTCGTCGGAGAGGAGGTCGTTGCAGCTCCTCGGATCGTCCTCCGACCACGCGGGCACGCCGATGCCCAGGAGGGAGAGGGCCAGTCCGATGACGAAGAGCTGCCGCAGTCGCATGGCACCTTACTTCCAGGGGGTGATCGTGGGCATTCGCACAATATCCGGACGATCAACAACGTTCAATGAGAAGCAGGTCCTTACTTCACGGGGATTCCGACGCGAAGTAGGCGTTCACGTCATGTTCACCCCGGTCACTCCTCCACCTCGGCCCACGTCCATCCGCCCGGGGCGGCCCGGACCACCCTGGTGCGTCCGGCCGTCACCCTGACCCATTCGGGCCGCTCGGCGGGCTCGCGGTCCTCCTGGGCCAGCGGCACGGGGTCGGTGTCCGCTCCGAAGATCGCGGGCCGCCCGTTCACGGTCACCTGGCCCGCCGGCACGACCGCCCGATCCTCCCTCCTCGGAGCTGCGGACGACGCGGGCGCGACGGCCGGGGCCGCCGGGG
>NZ_SMJZ01000210.1 GCF_004348345.1 Nonomuraea longispora | reverse complement strand
CTCGCGGAAGGCGAACAACCCCGGCACGTACGGCACCGCCACCCACGGCGCCCGCCCGCCGTCCATGTCAAGCACCTCGGGAGCATCGTCCAGCACCGCGCCCCGCGGCCGGCCCGCCCGCTCCAGCCATCCGCGCATCCCGGACGCACCGCTCTCGCCGGCCTCCTTGACGGCCGTCACGAACCGGTCACGCGCGGCGGCGTCGAGCGCGGCGCCTCTGGTGAGCACCGCCAGCGACACGGCACGCCCGTCGGGAGCCCGGCCCAGGTACACGAACCCGGCCGGCGCCGTCTGCAGGCGCGCCTGCACCACGTAGGGCCCCAGCCGGGGCGGGTCGCCGTACTGCAGGGGACTTGCCACGTTTGCCATGAAAGCACAGACGTGGCGTCGTGCGAGTTTGCGGCGCGTTTGGTGGAATGGGGCACATGAGCGTCGCCGAAGAGTTGCCGGGCGGAAACGACGCGGCACTGCTGCGTCAGAGTCTCGACGAGGTCCGGCGTGTCATCGTCGGACAGGACCACATGGTCGAAAGACTCATCGTGGCCCTGCTGGCCCGCGGGCACTGCCTGCTGGAAGGAGTCCCCGGCGTCGCCAAGACCCTCGCCGCGTCCACCCTGGCCACCGTCGTGGGCGGCACGTTCGCCCGCATCCAGTTCACCCCCGACCTCGTGCCGAGCGACATCATCGGCACCCGCGTCTTCCACCCGTCCAACGAGAAGTTCGACGTCGAGCTCGGCCCCGTGTTCGTCAACTTCCTGCTGGCCGACGAGATCAACCGCGCCCCCGCCAAGGTCCAGTCCGCGCTGCTGGAGGTCATGGCCGAGCGGCAGGTCACCCTCGCCGGCGTCACCCACCCTCTGCCCAAGCCGTTCATCGTGCTGGCCACCCAGAACCCCATCGAGTCCGAGGGCGTCTACCCCCTGCCCGAGGTGCAGCGCGACCGGTTCCTCTTCCGGGTGCGGGTGCCCCACCCCACCGCGCACGAGGAGCTGGAGATCCTGCACCGGATGAGCGTCACCCCGCCCGTCCCCGAGCGGGTGCTCGACCCCGCCAAGCTGATCACGCTGCAGAAGGCGGCCGAGGACGTCTCGGTCCACCAGCTCGTCGCCGACTACGTGGTGCGCCTGGTCATGTCCACCCGAAACCCCGGCGAATACGGCCTGGCCGAGCTGGCCGACACCATCGAGATCGGCGTCAGCCCCCGCGCCACTCTGGGCCTGGTCTCCGCCGGGCGCGGGCTGGCCCTGCTGCGGGGCCGCGACTACCTGCTGCCCGACGACGTGCGCGACGTCGCCGTGGACGTCATGTCCCACCGGCTGATGCTCACCTTCGACGCGCTGGCCGACGGCGTCGACCCCGAGCAGGTCGTACGCCAGATCCTGCACGCCGTGCCCCCGCCCGTCGTCGTCTGGAACCAGAACCGGTGAACACCGCCGAGCAGGCGCTGCGCCGGCTGGAGCTGACCGTCACCCGGCGGCTGGACGGCCTGCTGCACGGCGCCCACCAGGGACTGCTGCCCGGCACCGGCAGCGAGGCCGGCGACAGCCGCGTCTACGTGCCCGGCGAGGACGACGTGCGCCGCATGGACTGGGCCGTCACCGCCCGCACCACCATCCCCCACGTACGCGACCTGATCGCCGACCGCGAGCTGGAGACGTGGGCGCTGGCCGACCTGTCACCCAGCATGGACTTCGGCACCGCCGACACCGACAAGCGCGACCTGGTCGTGGCGGCGGTCGGCGCGATCGGATTCCTGTCGAGCAGAATGGGAGACCGGTTCGGCGCCCTGGTGATCCACGATGAGCACATCCACCGCATGCCCGCCCGTACCGGGCGCCCCGCCCTCTACGGGCTGCTGCACTCCCTCATGGACGCCCCCCGCGGCCAGGTCGTGCCCGACCCGCCCGACCTGGCCGAGGGCGTCGACGTGCTGTCGGCCAGCCGCAGGCGCCGCGGCATGCGGCTGATCGTCTCCGACTTCCTCGACGCCCGGCCCGACCTCGACCCCGACGCCGAACGCCCGTGGGAGCGCCCCATCAGGCGCCTGGCGGCCCGCCACCAGGTGCTGGCCGTCGAGGTGATCGACCCGCGCGAGCTCGAACTGCCCGACGTGGGCCGGGTCGCGTTCGCCGACCCCGAGACCGGGAACGTACGCGAAGTGCATCTTTCACCCAAAGTCCGGCAAGCGTACGCCGAAGCGGCCGCCCAGCAACGCGAGGGCACGCGCCGGGCGCTGCGCCGCGCCGGCATCGCCCACCTCGTGCTGCGCACCGACCGCGACTGGGTGTTCGACGTGGCCCAGTTCGTCCTGCGCCAGCGCCGCATGAGCCACCTGGCCCACCGGAGACCCGTGTGAGCGAGCGAAACGAGGAGACCATCACCGGCGCTATCGTGGTCACGAGGTCCGGGAAGGAGGCCTGGTGACCTTTCTCGCCCCCGCCTGGCTGTGGTTGTTCGTGCTGGTGCTGCTGCTGGTGGCCGGCTACATCGCGGCGCAGTTCGCCCGCCGCCGCTACACCGTGCGCTTCACCAACCTGGCACTGCTCAATCTCGTCGCTCCCGCCGGGCCCGGCTGGCGCCGCCACGTGGCGCCCGCGCTGTTCCTCGTCATGATGTCGCTCCTGGTCGTCGGCGCCGCCAAACCCGCCGGTGAGGTACGCGTGCCGCGCGACCGCGCCACCATCATGATCGCGCTCGACGTGTCCCTCTCGATGGACGCCGCCGACGTCGATCCCGACAGGATCAGCGCCGCCAAGGCGGCCGCCCAGGCGTTCGCCAAGGAGTTGCCCGACCGCTTCAACGTCGGCGTGGTCTCCTTCGCCCGCTCCGCCAACGTGGTCGTCTCCCCCACCACCGACCACCAGGCCGTGATCACCGCCATCGGCAACCTCACCACCCGGCCGGGCACCGCGATCGGCGAGGCCGTCTTCAACTCGCTCGAGTCGGTGCGCTCGTTCGACCAGCAGGCCGTCACCGACCCGCCGCCGGCCGCCGTCGTGCTGCTGTCCGACGGTGACAACACCTCCGGCCGGTCGGTCAACGAGGCCATCGAAGCGGCGCAGCAGGCCGGTGTGCCGGTCTCGACGATCGCGTACGGCACCCAGGAGGGCACCGTCGACATCGACGGCCGGCCGGTGAACGTACCGGTCAACAAGCAGACCCTGCAGTCGTTGTCCGACGGCACCAGCGGCCGCGCCTACACCGCCGAGTCCGGCTCGGAGCTGCGCGAGGTCTACGAGCAGATCGGCACCTCGCTCGGCTACAAGCTGGTCAACCAGGAGATCACCCAGTGGTTCATCGTGGCCGCCATCATGGCCGGGCTGCTGGTGGCGGGAGCGGCCGTGCTGTTCGGCGCCAGGATCCCGTAACGTTCTGCCCCGTGGCCCACTACTTCTCCGAGCAGCCGAAGACCGCGAGCAGGCCGGGCTCGGTCGACCTGGTCCTGCCCGACCTGCACCTGCGGCTGGAGACCGACAGCGGCGTGTTCTCCCCCGAGCGGGTCGACCTCGGCACGCGCGTGCTGCTGGAGAGCGTCCCGCCACCTCCGCCGCAGGGCGACCTGCTCGACCTCGGCTGCGGCTACGGCCCCATCGCGCTGACCATGGCCTCGCGCGCCCCGGAGGCGACGGTGTGGGCCGTCGACGTGAACCGGCGGAGCCTGGAGTTGACCGCGCGCAATGCCGAAGCCGCCCGCCTTTACACAGTAAGGTCGGTGCACGTGGACGACGTGCCGGACGACGTGAGGTTCCGCGCCATCTGGTCCAATCCCGCGATCCGCATCGGCAAGCAGGCTCTGCACGACATGCTCACCAGGTGGCTTACCCTCCTGACGCCCGACGGCGTGGCCTACCTGGTCGTCCAGAAACACCTCGGCTCCGACTCCCTGCAGCGCTGGCTCGGCGAGCAGGGCTGGCAGGCCTCCCGCGAGGCCAGCCGAGCCGCCTACCGCATCCTGAAGGTGACCCGATGAGAAGGCAGCTGCGCCCCACCGACGTCAAGCGGCTCAACCGCACCTGGCGCAGGAACACCCACCACCGCCTCGGTCTGATCATCGAGTCGGTCACCGGCCCGTTCAACATCGGCTCGATCTTCCGCAGCGCCGCCGCCTTCGGGGTCGACGAGATCTGGCTCGCCGGCAACGCGACCCCTCCGACCAACCCCAAGGTGGGCAAGACCGCGCTGGGCACCGAGCGGCTCGTCACGTGGCACGAGGCAATGCCGGCCGCCGAGGCGGTCAAGGCCGCCCGCGAAGAGGGCTACACGGTGCTGGCGGTCGAACTGACCGCCGAGGCCGTGCCGCTGCACCGGGCGGGGCTCGGCCGCGACGTGTGCCTGGTGGTCGGCAGCGAGGACCACGGCTGCTCCCCCGCCCTGCTCGACGCCGTCGACGGCGCCTGCTACATCCCCCAGGTCGGCCGGGTCGGCTCGGTCAACGTCGCGGTGGCGGCGGCCATCGCCCTGGCAGAGGCACGCCGCCAGGAGTGGGAGAATCTCCCCGAATCGTAATCCTCACCGTTCACCCGGAAGGGCATACTTCAGGACGTGCTCAGCCGCCGATTCGCCTTTCTCGACCACCCGGGCCCGCTGGCCTTCGCCCATCGCGGCGGAGCCGCAGAGAACGCGGAGAACTCCGCCGCCGCGTTCGAGCGGGCGGTCGGCCTCGGATACGCCTATCTGGAGACGGACGCCCGCGCCACCGCCGACGGCGTGCTGCTCGCCTTCCACGACCACACGCTCGACCGCGTGACCGACCGGCGGGGCCGCGTCTCCCAACTCCCCTACCGCGAGGTCAAGAGGGCCCGCATCGACGGGGCCCACGAGATCCCCCTGCTGGAGGACCTGCTGGGCACCTGGCCGGAGATCCGCTTCAACATCGACGTCAAGGAGCCGGCCGCCATCGCCCCGCTCGCCGCGGCGGTCCGGCGTACCGGCGCCTACGACCGGATCTGCCTGACGTCCTTCTCCGATGAGCGCCTGGCCCTGGCCAGGGCGGCGCTGGGCCGGCAGGTGTGCTCGGCGCTCGGCCCGCGCGGCGTCGCCGCACTGCGCGCCGCCGCCACCACCTCCGGCTACGGCCGGCTGCTCGCCCGCCTGTCCCGCGCCGGCGTGCCGTGCGCGCAGGTGCCGGTGGGCTTCCGCGGCCTGCGCGTCACGACCCGGGCGCTGGTCCGCACGGCGCACGCCATCGGCATGCAGGTGCACGTGTGGACCATCAACGACACCGCCCGCATGGAGCGCCTGCTCGACCTGGGCGTCGACGGCATCATGACCGACAAAGTCACCGGTCTGCGCGACGTCCTGCAGCGTCGCGGCCAGTGGCATCCCGGCCGGCTGGCCGCCTGAGCGCGACGCACCCCTGCCCTTGCCCTCCTAGGAGCGACACGACACCATGCCCGCACCCGCACCCCCCGGGGCCCTCGACGACTCCCCCGCAGCCCGCCGGCGCGAGCAGCGCGGCTGGTACTTCTACGACTGGGCCAACTCCGCCTTCTACACCACGGTCATCTCGGTCTTCCTCGGCCCCTACCTCATCCCCGTCGCCAAGACCGCCGCCTGCGCCCAGGACTTCCCCGGCATGGCCGCCGACCGGTGCGTGGCCGGCTTCGACCAACTGGCGATCGACAACCCGGGCCTGGGGTACGTCGACGTGCTCGGCGCCGACATCAGGCCCGCCGCGTACTTCGGGCTGATCATGACGGTCGCGGTGCTGCTGCAGATCGTGTTCCTGCCCATCGTGGGCGCGCTGGCCGACCACATCGGGCGCAAGCGGGAGATGCTCGGCGGCTTCGCCTACATCGGCGCCCTTGCCACCATGGGGCTGTACTTCGTCGAGGGCGACCGCTACATGCTCGGCGGCGTGCTGTTCGTCGTGGCCAACCTGGCCTACGGCTCCTCGGTCGTCGTCTACGACTCGTTCCTGCCGCAGATCTCCACGGCGGCCGAACGCGACACCGTCTCCTCGCGCGGCTGGGCCATCGGCTATCTCGGCGGCGGCCTGCTGCTGGCCCTCAACCTGGTGCTCTATCTCCAGCACGAGAGTCTCGGGCTGGCCGAGGGCATGGCGGTGCGCATCAGCATGATGTCGGCGGGGCTGTGGTGGGCCGTCTTCACCATCGTGCCGCTGCTGCGGCTGCGCAACCGGCCGGCGCCCGCGCACGAGAGCACCGCGCTGCGCTCGGTCGGCGGCAGCTTCCGGCAGCTCGGCCGCACGCTGGCCGAGCTGCGCCGCTACCCGTTGACGCTGCTGTTCCTGGTGGCCTACCTCGTCTACAACGACGGCGTGCAGACGGTCATCGGCAACAGCGCGGCCTTCGCCTCCGAGGCCCTCAAGCTGGACAAGACCGTACAGATCAGCGCAATCCTAATGGTGCAGTTCGTGGCGTTCTTCGGCGCGCTGCTGCTCGGGCGGCTGGCCGTCGCCTTCGGCACCAAGCGCACGGTGCTGGCCAGCCTCGTGGTTTGGACCGCGATCGTGGTGATGGCCATGTTCGTCGGCGAGAGGCAGGCCCTGCAGTTCTATCTCATGGCCTTCGCGATCGCGATCGTGCTGGGCGGCACCCAGGCCCTGTCGCGCTCGCTGTTCTCGCAGGTGATCCCCAAGGGGCGGGAAGCCGAATACTTCAGCCTGCTGCAGATCAGCGACAAGGGGTCGGCGTTCATCGGCTCGCTGACGGTGACCGTGGCACTGCAGCTCACCAACAGCTACCGCATCGCCATCGTCTCCATGATCGTATTCTTCGTTGTCGGGTTCGTGCTCCTGGCTCTGATCAACCTGCCCAAGGCCATCCGCGCCGCCGGCAACGAGGTCCCCGAACGGATCTGAGCGCTCAGCCGATGCCCCCGGCGGCCGGAAGGCCGGAAGCCCCGAGGAGCATCGTGCCCGGCCCCTGGGCCTCTCCAGGGCCGTGCCCGCCGTCACCGTGCCGCCGCAGTGCGGGCAGGTGACCACGGGGTGAACCGCTCACCGCAGGAGTGCACCAGTGGTCCTGCGCTCACCGCTCGGCGCCACGGCCGCCTTCGAAGGCAAGGACCGGGTGGGCGAGCTGTTCTCCGTCGTGATGAGCGTCCTAATGCGATACCACAGCGACGTCGGCGACGACCGGACCCGCGTGCCGACCGCGACCGCCCGCGCTGCCCGCGCTGGTGGGCGCCGCCGTCAAGCCGCTGGCCGTGATGACCCGGCTGGGCGACAGGGCACTGGTGCCGCCGGTGACCCGAAGAGGCGGAAGGTAGCCGATCCAAAACGAGAGCACTGCTCTTGACACAGGTGTCACAATGCGAGAGCGTTGCTCTCATCCAGGAGCGGCGCACACTTCAAGGAGCACCGATGTCATCCAAGTCAAGCGCCGCGGCATTCGCCGCGGCCGGAATCCTCTTCTTCGTCTACCCCGCGGTCCGCCCCTCGGGCGACGACGCCGCGGCCATGGCCTCCACCGCCTGGCTCGCCGGGCACACCGCCGCGATGATCGGCTTCGTCCTGCTCGCCCTCGCGCTGCTCGGGCTGCACCGGCTGCTCGGCGACCGGCTGTCACTGCGGGCCGCGGCGGTGAGCTGGGCGGGCGCCGGACTGACACTCCCCTACTACGGCGCGGAGACCTTCGGCCTGCACGTGGTCGCCCAGCGCTCCCTGCGCGACCAGGCACCCGCGCTGATGGAGCTGGCGGCGCAGTTCAGGTATGGGGGCGTCCCCGTCACCATGTTCGCGGCCGGGCTCGTCCTGCTCGCCGCCGGCGCGGTGATGGCCGCGGTGTCCGTCTGGCGGTCGGAAACGCTGCCCCGGTGGAGCGGCACGGCGCTGGCACTCGGTTTCGCGCTGTTCATCCCGCAGTTCTTCGGGCCGTACCCGCTGCGCATCGCGCACGGTGTGCTCATCATGGCCGGTGGGCTGTGGCTCGCGGCGGCGATGATCGGCGGTCGTCGCGGGAAACCCGCCACGACCTCAACGATCGGCTGAAACTCCGCTGTGTGGGCCCTGAGCTGGCCCTGCGCCCCCGAACCCGCTGCCAGGAGCCCCGCTGACGGACCTCATGGGAAGAACCGAGGCCCCAAGCGCGATTGGATCACCCCGCAGGTGGGAATCCCATCACGGTACCAAGCGTTAGACACCGTGGGAGACAGACCCCCCACGCATGGGGGCCCTGTAGGAGGCATTTAAACATGGGCGAGCGCGCGCTTCGTGGCACCCGGCTCGGGGCAACCAGCTACGAGAACGACCGTAACACGGATCTGGCCCCACGCCAGGAGGTGTCCTACACCTGTCCTAAGGGGCATTGCTTCGAGGTTCCGCTTGCCGCCGAGGCTGAAATCCCCGCGACGTGGGAGTGCCGCATGTGCGGCGCGACCGCCATCCGCGTGGACGGCGAGCAGCCGGAATCGAAGAAGACCAAGCCGCCGCGGACACACTGGGACATGCTCCTGGAGCGGCGGTCCATCGAGGATCTTGAGGAGGTGCTCAACGAGCGGCTCGCCGTATTGCGAGCCCAGCGTCGTAAGAGCGCCTGATCCCCTCTCACGGTGAAACCCCCGGGCACAGCCCGGGGGTTTTTCTCGCGCGGTGAACCCGTCAGGAGTCGCGGTCCTCGCGGATCACCTCGCCGTGCACCACCCGTGCCCCCCGCGGCGCGCCATCGTCAGGGGAGGCCGCGCCGGCAAAACCACCGTCCGGCGGAAACATGCCGGCGTACGGGGAGGCCGCGGCCATACGCCTGACCCTGCGCTCGAAGAACGACGAGCTCAGGCGGCGCACCAGTGGCCGGGTGACCGGCAGCACGCACGCCAGCCCCAGCACGTCGGTGACGAAACCCGGCACCAGCAGCAGCCCGCCCCCCACCAGGATCAGGCCGCTGTCGGCCAGTTCACGCTCGGGCATGCGCCCGCTCTGCACCGACTCCTGAAGGACCCGCCACGCCCTGCGCCCCTCGCGGCGCATCAGCCAGGCGCCCAGCAGGCTGCCGGCGATGAGGAGGGTCACGGTCGCCGGCCCGCCGATCGCGGCCCCGACCTGGAACATCAGCCAGATCTCCAGGACGGGGAAGAGCAGGAAGGCCAGGAAGAGCAGGAGCCGCATCGTTTCCTCGTTTCCACACGCGCGTACAGCAGGAACAACGCCCGGAGCCCCCGAACCGTTCCGCCCGGCGGCCGATTGACGGACGAACAGCCCTTCCAGCGGTCGTACGGCCGCGGCCCCGCCGCGCGCACCAGCGCGCGTCCAGCATTCCTGAGCCCCGACGCGCGAGGCCGGCTCAGCCCCGGCCGCGCCTGCCGCGCAGGCGTCCGGGCAGGCCCGTGACACCCCACAGCCCGATCCGCCACAACGCCTCGGACATGACCTTGCCGCTCATCTTGCTCTTGCCGACCGTACGCTCCACGAACGTGATCGGCACCTCGACCACCCGCAGCCCGTGCCGTGACGTACGCAGCGTCAGGTCGACCTGGAAGCAGTAACCCTGCGACTCCACCCCCGCCAGGCCCACCTTGTCCAGCGTGGCCGAACGGTAGGCGCGGAACCCGGCGGTCGCGTCGCGCACGGGCAGGCCCAACATGACCCGCGTGTAGATGTTGGCGCCCTTGGACAACAACTCGCGCCGGTGCGGCCAGTTGACCACCTTGCCGCCGGGCACGTAACGCGAGCCGATCGCCAGGTCGGCGCCCTCGGCCAGCGCCTCCAGCAGCTTGGGCAGTTCCTCGGGCTGGTGCGAGCCGTCGGCGTCCATCTCGACCAGCACGTCGTAACCTTCGTCCAGCCCCCAACGGAACCCGGCGATGTACGCCGCGCCGAGCCCCTGCTTGCCTGGCCGGTGCAGGACGTGCACGTGGCCGTCGCCCGCCGCCAGCCCGTCGGCGACCTCGCCGGTGCCGTCAGGGCTGTTGTCGTCGGCCACGAGCACATGGGCCGCCGGCACGGCGGCCCGCAGCCGCTCCACGATCACGGGAAGGTTGTCGCGCTCGTTGTATGTCGGCACGATGACGAGCACCCGGCCGAGAGTCTCCATGTCAGTCGTTCCTCATCCGGTCTACTCGCCGCCTGCCACGCCACGCGGCGACTCCGGCCGCCGCCGCTCCCATCACCATCAATGCCCACTCAGGAAACGCCCCCACCGTGGTCGCAAGCGTTTTCTCCGTGCGTACGGGCACCTTGACCACGTTCATGTCCGCGACCAGCTCGCGGGTCTGCCAGGAGACTTTACCGTCAGGCATGACAAACGCGGAGATCCCTGTCGTGGCCGCGGTCACGACGGCCCTGTTGTGCTCCACCGCGCGCAGCTTCGACATCGCCAGCTGCTGAGGCGGCAGGTTGGACAGCGCGTAGCTGGCGTTGTTGGTCTGCACCACCAGGGGCGTGCCCCCGGCGCGCACGGTCTCGCGCACGGTGCCGTCGTAGGCCACCTCGTAACAGTTGACCGCGCCGATCGTCACCGGCCCCATCCTCAGATCGCCCGGCTTGTCGCCCGGCACGGACTGCCGGCCCACCAGCCCGGCCCGCTCCCACAGGGCCAGCACGATCTCCTTGAGCGGCGTGAACTCCCCGAACGGCACCAGATGCTGCTTGTCGTAGTAGTCGCCCGCCCCGGTCACCGGATCCCACACGAGGCTGCGGGTGGCGCGGTGCTCGTCGCCGATCGCCACGACCGCGCCGACGAGCGTGGGCACACCGACGTCCCGCACGGAGTCGTGAATGGTCTCCTGGGCGAACCGGTCACGGTAGGGGTCGATGTCGGTGGAGTTCTCCGGCAGGACGACCAGGTCGGGCTTGGGGAGCCTGCCCTCGCGTACGGCCTGGGCCAGGCGCTTGGTCTCGTTGGCGTGGTTGCGCAGGACGACGGCGGGCTCGTCGCCGAGCACGTTCATGCCCCGGCCGGGAACGTTGCCCTGCACGATGCCGACGTTGACCGTGCGGCCCTCGTCGCCCGGCCGTGGCACGGCCAGGCTCAGCACGGGCACGGCCAGCGCCAGCGCCACGGGGGCCGCCCTGCGCCACAGCACGCGCCCGCGCGACAGGAACGCCTGGGCCAGCAGAGCGCCGCACAACACGACGGCGAACGACACCAGCGGCGCGCCGCCCAGGGCCGCGTAGGTGGTGAAGAGCGACTCACCCTGGCTGAAGGCCGCCCGCGCCCACGGGAAGCCGCCGAAGGGCACCAGGCCGCGCAGCCACTCCATGGCCACCCACAGGCCGCCGAACCACACCGGCCAGCCGGGCAGGCGGAAGATGAGCGCGGCCGCGGCGGCCATGGCGGCGTAGAAGAGGCTCTCCGCGCCGACGAGCATGAGCCAGACGTCGTCGCCGATCGTGCGCACCCACGCCACGCCGGGGAACAGGAACGCCGCGGCGCCGACGTAGCCGAGCCAGGCCGCCCGCCTGGGGCGGGTGCCGTGCAGGGAGGCGACGATCAGCGCGATGCCCGGGGGGGCGCACCACCACCAGTCGAGCGGTGGGAAGGCGGCGAACAACGCCAGCCCGCCGGCCACGGCCGCCGCGATTCTGGCCGCCGTCATGCGCAGGGGCTCGCGTCCCGGCTCCCCCGCGGCGCTCTTGGGACCGCCCTTCGACGGCACACCGTCACCGGCGGCGGTCACGGTATCGTCCTCGCCACGCGGCCCGCCCGTCTCCTCACCGCCGCCCGCGCCTCCGCCTTGCGCGCCTCGCCCCGCCCCGGAAGCGGGCACGGCGCGGGCATCAGACACAGACACAGGCTGGGGTTGTGGCTCGGGCTCGGGCGAAGACGCCGGCTCGGGCCGCGCATCGGACACGGACACCGGCTCGGCCCGGGCGGCGGCTCCCGGGCCGGGGGCATCGGGGGCAGGCTCGGTGGTCGCGGCGGCCGGATCGGACGTAGGAGGCGCCGTCGCGGCCGGAGGCGGCGCGACGGCAGGCGCGGGGCCATCGCCAGGGGTCGAGTCGCGCCCGGGTGTGGGCGGGAGGCTCGTTCTGTCCTGAACCACTCCGAGGTCTCCTCCGCCGTCATCGCACGCCTGCTTGCGGAAACGCTACCGTCCCACGGCCCCACTTCACGCAGCGCGGCGCGGGGAGATCGAAAAATGGCGAGCGGACGCGGCAGGGTGATCCCGCGGCTGACGGGACCACCCGGCGCACGGCGGTCCTGCGCACGAGAACGGGAAGAGGGCCCGGAAACCCTTCGGACCGGACCCGTCTCGTCGGCGGCGAGCGCGGAATTCCGTTGTCTACTGGGCTCCCGGGCCCGTCCCGGGTCCAACCCCCCGCCCGGTTGGGGTGCCCCGACTCGACGGACCGACGGCCCTGCACCTGGCTGTGTGGACGAAGTCACGCTCCGTCACGGACGCAGGATCCGGCGATGTCAGAGACGGCCAACCGGCCAAGTCCCGTGCTGGACTGCGCAGCAAACTACCGACTCCACCTCAGATGTCAACCGTGTCCCGATCAGCAGAAACATCAAGTTTTCGCAGGTGGGACATGATCGGCCACCCGCCGTAAAGCGGATCAGAGCCCATTTGCGGGTGTCTGCGAGCGGCTCGGCAAGCCTCTGAGCGGCTCGGGGAGCGGCCGCTCGTGCACGACGCCGAGCCGTTGCGTGGCACGGGTGAGAGCAACATACAGGTCGCTCGGCCCTCGTGGCGACTGGGAGGCGATGAGGTCGGGTTCGGCCACGATCACCGAGTCGAACTCCAGCCCCTTCGCGTCCGTCACCCCCATCACGGCCACCGGCGCGTCGAGCGCCTCCGCGCCCTTCGCCCGGCCCGCCCCGGGCGTCACCACCACGGTGCCGGCCACGGCCGCGGAGACCTCGTCCCCGAGCGGGCCGAGCAGCCTGTCGGGCACCACCACGGCGACCTTGCCGCCCTCGCCCACCTCTGCCCGGACCAGCTCGGCGAGCGCGGCAAGCGGCGCCGACCAGGGCTGCACGCCCAGCTCGCGTACGGACGCCGGAGCTTCGAGCGCGGGGTCGACGGTGGCCAGGACACGCGCCGCGAGCGCCATCAGCTCGACCGGCGTGCGGTAGTTGACGCTCAGCCGTTCCTGACGCCAGCGCCCGGCCACGTACGGGTCGAGCACCTCTGCCCACGAGCGCGCGCCGGCCGCAGAGCCGGTCTGCGCGATGTCGCCGACGATCGTCATCGAACGGGTGGGGCACCTCCGCATGACGGCCCGCCAGGCCATCGGCGACAGCTCCTGCGCCTCGTCCACGATCACGTGCCCGTAGGCCCAGGTGCGGTCGGCGGCGGCGCGCTCCGCGGTGGTGAGGTGGGGACCGCCGCCGCGCTGGCGTTCGGCCAGGCGCTCGGCCTCCATGACGTCGGACAGGCCGGTCAGTTCCAGGACCTCGCGGGCGTAGGCCAGCTCGGCCTCGCGCTCGCTCTCCTCGGCCTGCCTGGCGGCGGCCAGTTCCTCCTCCGCCTGCATGGCGCTGGCGCGCAGCACCTGCTCGTCGATGTCGCCGAGCAGCTCGGCCGCCTCGTCGAGCAGCGGCACGTCGGGCTCGGTCCACGTGCCGCCGTCGCGGCGCAGCAGCGCACGCTCGCCGGGCGTGAGGGACGAGGCCGCGTACTCCAGGCGCTCGGGCGAGCCGTACAGGCCGAGCAGGAGGCGCTGCGGCGTGAGGTAGGGCCACAGCCGGTTGAGCGCGGACTTGACGACCGGCTCGGTACGCAGCTCCTCGCGCATGTCGGCCAGGTCGTCCTCGTCGATGAGCCCCTTGCCGATCTTGCGGGCCTGCTGCCGGGCCAGCGCGTTGAGCAGGGACCTGACGAACACGGCCCTGGCCTGGTTGTGCGGGCGGCGTGAGCGGGCCGCCTTGTTCCTGGCCGCGTCGAGCATGGCCCGGTCGATGGTGAGGGTGAGACGGCCGACGGTCAGCTCGATGGGCTTGCGCGGCACCCGCTGCCGGTCGCGTACGGCCTTGGCGATCACCGTGGCCATCCGCGCGTCCCCCTTGAGCGCCGCCACCTCGGGCCGCTCGCGGGCGGTGGCGGTGACGCCGGGATAGAGCTCGCCGACCGTGGACAGCAGCACGTCGTTCTCACCGAGCGAGGGCAGGACCTGCTCGATGTAACGCAGGAACGTCAGGTTGGGCCCGAGGATGAGCACCCCCCTGCGCTCCAGCCGCTCCCTGTGCGTGTAGAGCAGGTACGCCGCCCGGTGCAGGGCCACGACCGTCTTGCCGGTGCCGGGGCCGCCCTGCACGACCAGGACGCCGTTCAGGTCGCCGCGGATGACGCGGTCCTGCTCGGACTGGATGGTGGCCACGATGTCGCGCATGCGGCCCGTACGCCGCTCGTCGAGCGCGGCCAGCAGGGCCGCCTCGCCGTTGAGCGTGGCACGGTCGTCGTCGGTGAGCGAGTCGAGGTCGAGCAGGTCGTCGTCGACGCCGACCACCGTACGGCCCTTGGTCTGCAGGTGGCGGCGCCTGGTCACGCCCATGGGGGCGGCGGGGGTGGCGCGGTAGAACGGCTGCGCGACCGGCGCCCGCCAGTCGATCAGCAGACGGCGCTGGTCGTCGTCGGTCACGCCGAGCTTGCCGATGTAGAGGCGGCCCTCCTCGACGTGGTCGAGGCGGCCGAACGCCAGGCCGCGCTCGACCGCCCAGAGCCGGGCGAGCCTGAGAGCGTACATCTCGGCGAACGTGTCGCGCTCCGACCTGTTCTGCATGGTGCCGACGGCGCCGCTGGCCAGCACCTCCTTCAGCTGTCGCTGGGTGCGCTCGCGCAGCTCGTCGAGACGGTCATAGAGGCGGGTGACGTACGCCTGCTCCCTGGTGCGTTCCGTTTGACGCGTTACCGTCTGACCATTAATGTGGTTAATGGGACACTCCGGGCCATTCTGCTTGTTGTTACGACAAACGATGACATTAGCACGCCTTTCGCGGCGCTCCCCTCACTTCGTCCCGTCACCTGCGATCGCCGGACCGCTCAGACGTACGGACTCGGCGGCGACGCTACCCCCTCCATGGTGACCGCACACCCGCTCGTGCATAACAGCATGCGCCGGCTACGTCCGCCCGGCGCCCGCCAGAACCGCCGCGGCGGCCGCGGCGTAGGCGTACGTGCCCCACTCCGGGGCGAGATACGCCACCGCGCCCGCCAGGGGGACGCCGAGCCACTCCCAGCGGCCGTCCAGGGCCACCAGGGCGACCACCAGCAGCGCGTACCACGGATATCCGGGGGTCAGCAGCAAAAACGCCGTACCGGTGACCACGAGCGCGCCCCGCCACGGCCGGTCCGGATCGCCGCGCCTGAGGACGTGGAAGGTCACGGCCGCCAGCACCAGGAGCACGGCCGGCACGGCCCACGAGTCGGGCAGCACCAGCCGCAGCAGCCCGTAACGGTCACGCGCCCCGGCCTCGTCGTAGCCTTCCTCGGCCACGTACCCGAACAGGTAGCCCAGCACCGAACCCCGGGACAGCAGAACGTAGGGCAGGTAGGCGGCGGCCACGACCAAGGTGGCGGACGCCGTCGTCCACAGGGCTCCCCGCGCCGCCCGGCCGCTCGACAGGCTCCCGGACAGCGCGCCGGGCAGCACCACGGCCGGCACCAGTTTGACCGCGATCGCCCCGCCCAGCATCGTCCCCCGCCAGGCCGGCCACGCCCGGCCGCCGGCCACGCCGAACGCGAGCACCGCGGCGGCGACGGCGAGCATGTCGGCGTGGGCGTTGTTGACCGCCTCCATGGGGACGGCCGGGCACCACGCCCAGTACACGGCCCGCCGGGCGCCGCCCCTGCGCAGCAGGACCAGCAGGGTGCCCGCCGCCAGCAGCGCGCCGGCGACCTGAAGCGGCTTGTGCCGGGCGCCGCCGGGCGAGAGCCGGTCCACCACCAGGAAGTACGCCTCCGCCAGCGGCGGATAGATCGTGTGCTCGGACGGCCGGTTGATCCTCGTGCACGCGCCCCCGCCGATCGGGTAGAAGTGCCCCTCCGAGCAGCGGGGGAACAGCCACGGGTCCCGG
>NZ_SMJZ01000020.1 GCF_004348345.1 Nonomuraea longispora | reverse complement strand
GCCCGGCCCGGTCATCGACGACGACCCATGCGTTCTCCCCGACCTGCCACAGGTGCTCCCCACCGATGACCTCGTCCGCCGGGCGTCCGAAGAACACCCCTAACCACTCCAGTGCCTTCGTGAGGTCGCTCACCGGCATGACGCTGTACAGGTCCACGAGGACCACTCCCTTCTGTCGTTTCGGAGGGTGGACCACTTCCCCGCGCAGAACTCACCGGTGAAGCGTTTGGTGAGTCATGGTGGAAGGATGAGTGACAAACGTGAAGCGCTGGCGTGGGCCGGTGGAGCAGTGGGGGCGTCACTCTGCGCGGTGGGCGGGACGGTGCTGGTCAGCAGGGGTGCAGGAGTGGGCTACTTGGCCGTGGTCGTGCTGACCGCGCCGGCGGCGGTGTACGCCTGTACGCGTGCCTGGCGCGCTGTGACCTCCGGAGACGGGGCTGCGGACGACCGGCGTGCCGCGGGAGAGGACGGGCCCGACGCCGCCTCGGCGCCCGGGTCCTTGAGCCTGAAGACAGCCGAGGCAGAGGTGGACGCCCTCACCCGGGCGCTGGGGCCGGAACATCCGGACACCCTCGCATGCCGGGACGCACTGGTGAAGGTGATGGAGGAACTCGGAGAGTGGGACATCGCCGCCACGGAGATGCTGATGGTGGCCCGTGTACGCGCCCAGGTGCTGGGTAACGAGCATCCCGAGACGCTGGCGAACCGGCACACCGCCGGCCTCCTGATGGCGGCGGCGCAGCACTTCGAGCAGGCCGAGGCCATGCATCGGATGGTGCTGGAGGCGCGGAGCCGGGTACTGGGTGAGGAGCATCCGGACACGCTGTCCAGCCGGTACAACCTCGCGAGGGTGCTGGGCGTGCAGGGCAAACTGGAGGAGGCTGAGGCCGAGAACCGGACGTTGTACGAGGTGCGCCGCCGGATGCTGGGTGAGGAGCATCCGGACACGCTGGCCGGCCGGTACGACGTGGCGCGGGTGCTGGCGGTGCGGCGGAAGCTGGAGGAGGCCGAACGCGAGCACCGGGCGGTGCTGGAGGCGCGGAGCCGGGTGCTGGGTGAGGAGCATCCGGACACGCGGGCCAGCCGGCTAGAACTGGATGTCGTGCGGCTGGCTATCAGAGCGAGCGCGTTGCCCACCGATGAGAGCGAATGAGCAAACGATTCGTTCCCGCGGTCAGGGCACGACCAGTGGTTCGCCGTTGGCGGTGACGTTCTTGAGCACCAGGTCCTCGACGTGCTCGACCACGACCGGCGTCGCGGTGGCGCCGAAGTCCACGTCGGTCAGCGTGACCCCGCGGATCGGGGCGTCGGCGTAACCGCGCAGGTTGAGCGGCCGGTTGGCGGTCCGTACGGTCACGTCCCGGACGTCGATCCCGCCCACGTCGGGGTTGAAGCCGTGGCCGGGCCCCTCCTCGTAGTGGAAGTTGACGTCGATGACGGAGCCGCCCACCTGGCCGATCTCGAGGTCTCTGGCGTGGAACCCCTCGATGAACCCGCCGCGCACGGAGTTGGTCTTGAAGCGCAGCGCGATGTCGAGGTTCGGGCTGGACATCGCGCAGTCCCTGATGAAGACCTCGCGTACGCCGCCGGACATCTCGCTGCCGATCGTCATGCCGCCGTGCCCGTCACGGAAGGTGCAGTTCTGGACGACGATGTGCTCGCTGGGCACGTTCACGCGGCGGCCGTCGGCGTTGCGTCCCGATTTGATCGCGATGCAGTCGTCGCCCGTGTCGAACGTGCAGTCGCGGATCACCACCATCCGGCTTGACTCGGGGTTGCAGCCGTCGTTGTTGGGGCCGTGCGACTCGACCGTGACGTTCTGCACGAGCACGTTCCGCGACAGCGTGGGGTGGATCTCCCACATCGGTGAGTTGACGATGGCGACGCCCTCGATGAGGACGTTGTCGCACCGGTAGGGCTGAACGAAGGACGGGCGCAGGTAGCCGCCCTCGCCGTATCTGCGCCGCCTGACCGGCACGCCTCGCTCCGCCTGCGCGAACAGCTCGGCCCTGGCCTCGGCCTGGTGGGGCTCGCCCGGCTCCCAGCCGTCGTCGCCCGAACCCTTCCACGGCCACCAGTGATCCTGGTCCGCCTGCCCGTCGAGCACGCCTGACCCGGTCACGGCGACGTTCCGCTGGCCGTACGCGTAGATCAGGGGGGAGTAATTGTAGAGCTCGACGCCCTCGAACCGGGTCAGCACCAGCGGGAGGTACGCCTGCGGGTCGGTGCTGAACAGCAGCCTGGCGCCCGCGGCCACGTGCAGGTCGACGTTGCCCAGCAGGTGGACGGCACCGGTCAGGAACCGTCCTTCCGGCACGTCCACGTGCCCGCCGCCGGCCGCGTGGCAGGCCCTGATGGCGGCACGGATGGCTTTCGTGCAGTCCGTAACCCCGTCTCCGACCGCGCCGAAGCCTCTGATGTCGAACCGGCGTCGCGGGAACCTCGGCCCGCGCACCCTGGCCACGATGTGGTTCGCCCGCGCCCACGGATCGGGCGCGGCGTGCACGGCACGCGCGTCGAGGACCGGGACGGCGAGGGCGGACATCGCCATGGCGCGCATGGCGTTACGGCGGCTCAACATGGGGCGGCTCCCTGCCTGCTCGGGACACCCCGGATGCTAGGCCAACCCGTTGCAGTGATCCAGGGGTGCGGGCCACATCGGGCCAGGATGAGGGCGGCAACCGTTTGCATGAGATTGAGCCCCTGCTACGGTCCGGGCATGGTGGAACGGCCGCGTTATTCCGCTGCGAACCTCACCGTGCTGAGCTGGGACGAGGCCGTACGCAGGCGCCCCGGCTCCGGCCTCACCGAAATGACCTACGTCGGCGACGAACCGAGCGTGGGACTGCACCCCACCGACGTGGAGTCGATGATCAGAATCCTGGTACGGCTGCGCGGCAGCGGCAACACCGTCCTCGTCGTCGAGCACGACCTTGACGTCATCCGCCAGGCCGACTGGCTCATCGATCTCGGCCCGGGGCCGGGCAGGCACGGCAGGACCGTGCTCTTCCAGGGGCACGTGGCCGGCTGCGCCGGCCGGGACACCCCCACCGGCCGCGCCCTCGTCCCCGGCTGAGCATTATCTCCGGAAAAGAGCACTCACCAATTCGGGCGCCCGCTGCAGAAAGGTGGAATGTACGCGGCCCGTTATCCCGGCGCATGTGGATCCTGGGGTGGTGTGTGGCCACTGGTGAACCAGCCGGGCAACCGCCGGGAAAACATTGGAGGCGAGGCTTTCGGCAGCGCCGGTTCGCGTCGATAGTGGGGAGGTCGGCCTCCGGTCATAGATTCCTGGACACAGGGGAAGGAAGCCCATGCCCAACCATGAGGAGTTCAAGGACGCAATCTATTCGGAAATACAAGCCCTGGAAGTCCGCACGCAGGCGGCGGAAGAACTGCAAGGTCACGTCGGCGACGGCGGCTGGGACGAGAGTGTGGCCGGCGTCGTCAACGGCTATCACGACAGCGTCGAACAGTGGGGAGCGCGCCTGTCGTCGCTGCTGGCCCAGGTGGAGCAGGCGCGACCGGTGACACCCGGCTTCGACTTCGGGCGCTTCGCCGAAATGCTCGACGCGGCCGGCAGACGCATGGAGAACGTGCACGAACAACTGGCGGAGCAGACGGCCATCGCTCAGGAGGAGCTGGTGAGGCGGCTGGCCGCCGCCCAGGACGCCGTCAGGAAGGAAAACGGCCACGTGTTCCGCGAACTGGCCGAACACGTCAGGCAGGCCGGGCGGCCCGGTCATTCCGACTCCGAACCGGAGCGAAATGCGGAACGGCCGGAAGAGGTCCGCGACGATGAACCACCGGAAAGCCCGGACCTCTGGAACAAAAGTTAGCCGGTGCCGGCGGAGTCTCAGGCGGATGTGGAAAGCGCTCTTACCGAGCGTGCGAAGAAGGCGCGCACATTCACCATAGGGCCGTGAACCGTCCGCGCGCCCGGGGCGGCGCGGACGGTCGTGCGTGAGGCCGGGGCGTCATGCGGCCGCGTGCCGCCGCCCCGGCAGGCCGGTAGGCGTGGCGTGGGGCTCGGCGGCCAGGGTGCGGAGCTGGTCGGCGAAGGCGAGGGCCTGCTCGGCCGTCAGGCGCGGCTCGGCGCCGACATAGAAGACCACGATGTCGCCCGCGGGCGATCGCACGGCGTTGAAAGGAGAGATCATGATGCCGACGATTCTGCCCGATACGACCGACAGTTTCGGGGGCGCGGACTTGGAAGCGCCTCCACCACCTCGTACGGCCAGGCGCCTACCAGCGGTGGTGGACCTGAGGACGGATCAGGTCGTCGTAGACGGCGCGCACGGCCTCCAGCGTCGCGGCGTCCAGCGGGGGCAGGTCCGAGGCGGCGGCGTTCGCGGTGGCCTGGCCCGGGTTGCGGGCGCCGGGGATGACCACCGAGACGCCCTCCTGGTCGAGGATCCAGCGCAGCGCGAACTGGGCCATGCTCGCACCCGGCGGCACCAGCGGAGCCAGGCGGCGCACCGACTCCAGGCCGGTGGCGAAGTCGACGCCCGAGAAGGTCTCGCCGACGTCGAACGCCTCCCCGTGCCGGTTGAACGCGCGGTGGTCGTCGGGGGAGAAGGTGGTGTGCTCGTCGTAGCGGCCCGACAGCAGGCCGCTGGCCAGCGGGACGCGGGCGATGATGCCCACCCCGGCGGCGCGGGCGGCCGGCAGCACCCGCTCCAGCGGCTTGAGCCGGAAGGCGTTGAGGATGATCTGCACCGTCGCCACGCCCGGCCTGGCGATCGCGGTCAGCGCCTCCTCACAGGTCTCGACGCTCACGCCGTACGCGGCGATCCTCTTCTCGGCCACCAGCGTGTCGAGGGCGTCGAACACGGCGTCCGTCGAGTAGACGGGCGTCGGTGGGCAGTGCAGCTGCACCAGGTCGAGCGTGTCGACGCCCAGGTTGCGGCGGGAGCGGTCGTTCCAGGCGCGGAAGTTGGACAGCACGTAGTTGGCGGGGACCTGCTCCACCCGCCGCCCCATCTTGGTGGCCACGGTCAGCCCGGGACGATCCTTGACGAAACGGCCGACGATCTGCTCGCTGCGCCCGTCGCCGTAGACGTCCGCGGTGTCGATGAACGTGACACCACCGTCCACGGCCGCCTCGAGGGTCGCGCGGGCCTCCTCCTCGCTGACCTCGCCCCAGTCGGCGCCGAGCTGCCATGCGCCGAGGCCGACCACGCCGACCTGCCGACCGGTACGTCCCAACACGCGGTGTTCCATGTAGCGTCCTCCGTTTGCGGGTGCCTGTGATCCAGTGTCCCGTATGGCGGCCGCATGGCAGGACGCGAGCATGGGCCACCGGTGACCCCTCGCTACGCTGACACTCATGATTCGCCCCGCCACGCCCGCCGACGTGCCCGTCATCGCCACCCTGATCCGTGAGCTCGCCACGTACGAGAAGGCCGAGCACGAGGTGCGGGTGACCGAGGAGCAGCTGCGCGCGGCGCTGTTCGGCGACGCGCCAGCCGTGTTCGCGCACATCGCCGAGCACGACGGCGAGGTCGCCGGGTTCGCCCTGTGGTTCCTGACCTTCTCGACGTGGAAGGGCGTGCACGGCATCTACATGGAGGATCTGTACGTACGCCCCGGGCACCGGGGCGGCGGCCACGGCCGGGCACTGGTGGGCGAGCTGGCCAGGATCTGCGCCGAACGCGGTTACGAGCGGCTCGAATGGGCGGTGCTCGACTGGAACGAGCCGGCCATCGGCTTCTACGAGAACCTCGGCGCCGTACGCCAGGAGGAGTGGCCGCACTACCGCCTGAGCGACGCCCCGCTGCGGCGCCTGGCGGACCGGCCCTCCTGAGCGGCCCCTACTGAGGAGGGCGCGGCCACGCAGGTCACGGAGTGTGCGTGACCTGCGTGACCTCCGCCTCACACGCCGGCGTGCGCCCTCGCGCGGGTGTCCGCCTGGTCGTACATCTCGGACTCTGGGCCTTCGAGCTCGCGGTGGGTCTCCTCGATGCGGAGCGCCACGCCGAGCGCGAAGAACGACGGCGCCCACTCGCCGATGAAGATCCCCCAGCGGTCGGCCCGGTCGATGCCCGCCGCCTCCATCTTCTTCGACATGAGCCAGGTCGCGAAGGACATGGCGATCGACGCCACCCCCGCGGTGTACATGTGACCTGACTTGATCCCCATATGATGAAGCTTCTTGATCATTTTTCTCCCCCCTTGCTGGAGTGCTGTTACCCGGAGGGGGACGTGATAAGCGATCATTTCCGGCATGTTTCCGCCGTGACACATGTGCGTGGCTTGTTACCGCAGTGCGTCACCCGTAACGAACGCACGGCCACGGACCGTCAACGTGCGTAACGCGCCCTTCCTAGCTTGGTGATCCCGGACGCCGAGCGTAGGAGAGGCCGATGGCGCGCTGGATCGCCGACTGGCACCCCGATGACCCAGCCTTCTGGGCGAGATCAGGCAGACGGGTCGCGCGGCGCAACCTGATCTTCTCGATCGTCGCCGAGCACCTCGGCTTCACCGTGTGGACGTTGTGGAGCATCGTCGCCACGCGGATGGGCTCGTACGAGTTCTCCACCGACCAGCTGTTCTGGCTGGTCGCGCTGCCCAACCTGATCGGCTCGGTGTTGCGCGTCCCCTACACGTTCGGCCCCGCGAGGTTCGGCGGGCGGACGTTCACCGTGGTCAGCGCCCTGCTGCTGCTCATCCCGGCGGCGCTGCTCGGCGTGGCGGTCAGCGACCCGGGCACGCCGTACTGGCTCTTCCTGGTCATCGCGGCCCTGGCCGGGGTCGGCGGCGGGAACTTCGCCTCCAGCATGGCCAACATCACCTACTTCTACCCGCGCGACAAGCAGGGCGTCGCGCTCGGGCTGAACGCGGCGGGCGGCAACATCGGCGTCAGCTCCGTCCAGCTCGTCATGCCGCTGGTGATCGGCTCGTTCGGGCTGGCCGCCGCGGGATGGTTCTGGATCCCGCTCATCGTCGTGTCCGCCGTCTGCGCCTGGTTCTTCATGGACAACCTCACCAGCGCCAGGGCCAGACCCCGCGAGCAGCTCGCCGTCGCCGGCAGGGCCCAGACCTGGATCATGTCGTTCCTGTACGTCGGCACGTTCGGCTCGTTCATCGGCTACTCCACGGCCTTCCCGCTGTTGAGCGCGAGCCTGTTCGCCGACGCCCCGTACGCCGCGGTGGCCTTCGCGGGGCCGCTGATCGGTTCGCTGGTCAGGCCGGTCGGCGGCTGGCTGGCCGACCGGTTCGGCGGCGCACCCGTCACGTTGTGGAACTTCGCCGCGATGGGCGGCGGGGTGCTGCTGGTGTGGCAGGCCGGCGCGTCGGGCGGCTTCTGGCTGTTCTTCCTGGCCTTCCAGACGTTGTTCCTGACCTCCGGCATCGGCAACGGCTCCACGTACCGCATGATCCCGGCCATCTTCCAGGCCAAGGCGGTGGCCGAGCGCGGTGAGGGCGAGGAGGCCCTGCTGTACGGCAAACGCCAGGCCTCGGCCGCCATCGGCATCATCTCGGCCGTCGGCGCGCTCGGCGGGTTCCTGATCAACCGGGCGTTCGGGATGTCGTTCGCCGCGGCCGGCGGCCCTGCCCCGGCGTTCCTCGCCTTCGGCGCCTTCTACGTGTGCTGCGGCGCTCTGACCTGGTGGTGCTACATGCGCAAGGTCGGCGTCTCCGCGATCGGGAGTCTCGCCCATGTCCGGGTCTGACGCGACGAGGACGCACTGCCCGTACTGCGCGTTGCAGTGCGGCATGGAGCTCGGCCGCGAGCTGTCCATCGCCCCCAGGACCGACATCCCGGCCAACGCCTCCGGCGCGCTGTGCCAGAAAGGGTGGACGGCGGCCGAACTGCTCACCAACGGCGAACGCCTGACCACCCCGCTCCTGCACGGCGAGCCAGTCGCATGGGAGGTCGCGCTCGACCACGTGGCCGGCCGGCTGTCCGGCATACGCGCCGAACACGGCCCCGACGCCGTGGCCGTGTTCGGCGGCGGAGGGCTGACCAACGAGAAGGCGTACGCGCTGGGCAAGTTCGCCAGAGTCGCGCTCGGGACCGGCCAGATCGACTACAACGGCCGCTTCTGCATGTCGTCGGCGGCGGCCGCCTCCACCAGGGCGTTCGGCATGGACCGTGGGATGCCGTTCCCGGTCACCGATCTGACCGGGGCCGACGTGGTGCTGCTCGCCGGGCTGAACGTGGCCGAGACCATGCCGCCGTTCCTGCGGCACCTGTCAGGGGCGCGGCTGATCGTCATCGACCCGCGGCGGACGAGGACGGCCAAGGAGGCCTGGCTGCACCTGCAGCCCGCGCCCGGCACCGACCTGGCGCTCGCCCTCGGGATGACACACCTGATCCTCGCCGACGAGCTCGTGGACGAGGAGTACGTCGCCGCGCGGACCACCGGGTTCGAGGATCTGCGCACGTCGCTGGCCGGCTGGTGGCCCGAGCGGGTCGAACGGATCACCGGCGTGCCGGTCCACCACATGCGGCACGCGGCCAGGGCGCTGGCGGCCGCCGGCAGCGCCTACGTCCTGACGGGGCGCGGCGTCGAGCAGCACGCCAAAGGCACCGACACGGTGAGCGCGTTCGTCAACCTGGCCCTGACGCTGGGCCTGCCCGGCAGGCACGGCTCCGGGTACGGGTGCGTGACCGGGCAGGGCAACGGGCAGGGCGGGCGCGAGCACGGGCAGAAGGCCGACCAGCTGCCCGGCTACCGCAGCATCGACGACCCGGCGGCCCGCGAGCACGTGGCCGCCGTGTGGGGGGTGCGCCCCGGTGACCTGCCGGGGCCGGGGCGCTCGGCGTACGAGCTGCTGGACGCGCTCGGCACCCCGCGGGGGCCGCGCGCGCTGCTGCTGTTCGGCTCCAACCCGGTCGTCTCGGCGCCGGCGGCCGAGCACGTGGCCGAGCGCATCGGCGCCCTCGACCTGCTCGTGGCCTGCGACGTCGTCATGTCCGAGACGGCGGCGCTGGCCGACGTGGTGTTCCCGGTCACGCAGTGGGCCGAGGAGAGCGGCACCATGACGAACCTCGAAGGGCGCGTACTGCTGCGCCGCCGCGCCGTCGACCCGCCCCCGGGCGTGCGCAGCGACCTGGACGTCATCGCTGGGCTCGCCGGGCGGCTCGGCCACCACTTCGACAGCGAGCCGGCCGCCGTGTTCGACGAGCTTCGCCGGGCCAGCGCCGGCGGGCTCGCCGACTACTCCGGCATCACGTACGAGCGCATCGCCGGCGAGACCGGGGTGTTCTGGCCGTGCCCGTCGGCCGATCACCCGGGCACGCCGCGGCCGTTCCTCGACTCCTTCGCCACGCCGGACGGCCGGGCCAGGTTCGTGCCCGTCCAGCACCGGCCGCCGGCCGAGGAGACCGACGACGACTATCCCGTGCACCTGACGACCGGCCGGGTGCTCGCGCAGTACCAGAGCGGCGCGCAGACGCGCAGGATAGCGCCGCTCGTGCGGGCCGCTCCCGAGCCGTACGCCGAGCTCCATCCCGACCTGGCCGAACAGCTCGGCATAGCGCAGGGGGACGTCGTGCGGGTCAGCAGCCGGCGGGGCGAGGCCAGGGCCGTGGCCAGGATCAGCGACGCCATCAGGCGCGACACCGTGTTCATGCCCTTCCACTGGGAGGGCGCCAACCGGCTCACCAATCCGGCCCTCGACCCGGTGTCAAGGATGCCGGAGTTCAAGGTCTGCGCGGTCAGAGTGGAGAGGGACTCATGAGACTCGTCGTCGTGGGCAACGGGATGGCCGGGTCGCGGCTGGTCAGCGAGGTGCGCGCCCGTGATCCCCACATGAGGATCGCGGTGTTCGGCGCGGAGCCGTGCCGGCCGTACAACCGGGTGCTGCTGTCCAACGTGCTGGCCGGCAGTTCGCGGCCGGAACAGGTACGGCTGGTGGACGCCTCCTGGTACGAGGCGCACGACGTGGAGGCGGTCCTCGGCGCCACGGTCACCGGGATCGACAGGGAGGGCGGGCACGTGGTGACCGCCTGCGGGCGGCGCGAGCCGTACGACCTGCTGGTCCTCGCCACCGGCAGCGACGCGATCGTGCCGCCGATCCCCGGCGTGGAGCGGGCCATCCCGTTCCGCACGCTGGGCGACTGCGAGCGCATCGTGGCCGCCGCGGGGCACGCCCGCAGGGCCGTGGTCGTCGGCGGCGGCCTGCTCGGCGTCGAGGCCGCCCGCGGGCTGGCCGGGCGCGGCCTGCCGGTGACGCTGCTGCATCTGGCGGGCCACCTCATGGAGCGCCAGCTCGACGTGGAGGCCGGTGAGGTGCTCGGCGAGACGCTGGCCGGGCTGGGCGTGGAGATCCGCACGGGGGTCAGCGCCGAGGCGGTGCTGGAGGACGGCGTCCGGCTGGCCGGCGGCGAGCTGGTCGAGGGCGACCTGGTGGTGCTGGCCTGCGGCGTGCGCCCGGTGACCTGGCCGGCCGAGCGGGCGGGCCTGCGAGTGCGGCGCGGGGTGGTCGTGGACGACGAGCTGCGTACCGACGATCCGTCGATCTTCGCGATCGGCGAGTGCGCCGAGCACGACGGCACCGTGTACGGCCTGGTCGCTCCGGCCTGGGAGCAGGCCGCCGTGGCCGCCGACGTCATCGCCGGCGGCAAGGCCCGCTACCGCGGCTCCCGGCTGGTCACCCGGCTCAAGGCCAGGAGCGTCGAGCTGGCCGCGATGGGCGAGACCCAGCTCGGCGAGGAGCACGCCGAGGTGGTGCGGTTCAGCCACCGGGCCCGTGGCACCTACCGCAAGCTCGTGATCCGCGACGGCCGGTTGGTCGGCGCGATCCTGCTGGGCGAGAGCGACGTGGTCGGCACGCTCACCCAGCTCTACGACCGCGGTGGGCCGGTGCCCGGCGACCGGGCCGGCCTGCTGTTCCCGGGATCGTCGGCGACGCCGGTCGCCGACAGCCCGACGCTGATGCCGGACGCGGCCAAGGTCTGCCAGTGCAACAACGTGACCAAGGGCCAGATCAGGGCGTGCTGGGAGGCGGGAGCGCGGGACGTGGCCGCGGTGACGGCGGCGACCCGGGCCACCACCGGATGCGGCACCTGCCGCGACGCCGTGGAGGGCATCGTCGACTGGCTGTGCGAGCAGGAAGGGGTTTCGGTATGAGCAGAATCGTCGTCGTGGGGTACGGGCCGGCCGCGCACCGGTTCGTGGAGACGCTCACGGCCAGGGGCTTCGACGGCCGGATCACCGTGATCGGGGAGGAGCCGCGCCCGGCCTACGACCGGGTGGCGCTGACCTCGTACCTGTCGGGCACGACCGCGGAGGACCTCACCTACCCCGTTCCCGGCGGAGTCGTGACCAGGCTGAACACCCGTGTCACCGCGATCGACCGGAGGGCCGGGCACGTCGTCACCGAGGACGGCGGCGCCGAGCCGTACGACGTGCTCGTGCTGGCCACCGGCTCCGCGCCGTTCGTGCCGCCGGTGCCGGGGGCCGGGCAGGCCTTCGTCTACCGCACCATCGAGAACCTCGACGCCATCAGGGTGGCCGCCAAGGACGCCGCCGAGGGCGTCGTCGTCGGCGGCGGCCTGCTCGGGCTGGAGGCCGCCGACGCGCTGCGGTCGCTCGGGCTCAGAACGCACATCGTCGAGATGAGCCCCTGGCTGATGCCCCGGCAGGTGGACGAGGGCGGCGGCTCGGTGCTGAAGTCCCGCATCGAGGGGCTCGGGCTGAGCGTGCACGCGGGCGCGGGCGTCCAGGAGATCGTCACCGACGCCCAGGGCCGGGTCACCGGGCTGCGCAAGCCCGACGGCAGCCTGCTCGACGCGCAGGTCGTGGTGTTCTCCGCGGGCATCAGGCCGCGCGACGAGCTGGCCAGGTCGGCCGGGCTGGCGGTGGGCGAGCGCGGCGGCATCGTGGTCGACTCCGCGATGCGCACCTCCGATCCCTCCATCTACGCCGTCGGCGAGTGCGCGCTGGCCGGCGGCATGGTCTACGGGCTCGCCGGGCCGTGCAACACGATGGCCGAGGTGGCGGCCGAGCAGGTCATGGGCGGCAGCGCGGCGTTCGAGGGCGCCGACCTGTCGACGAAGCTCAAGCTGCTGGGCGTCGAGGTGGCGCAGTTCGGGGCGATGGACGGCGCGCTCGACGTCACCTACATGGACCCGGTGGCCGGCGTCTACAAGAAGTTGTTCATCAGCGACGACGCCCGGACGCTGCTCGGCGGCATCTGCGTGGGCGACGCCTCGCCGTACACGACGTTGCGGCCGTACGTCGGCAGGCCGCTGCCCGCCCCTCCGTCCGACCTGCTGTTCACCGGGGCGGGGGCGGCGGACCTCGACCTGCCCGACGACGCGCAGGTGTGCTCGTGCAACAACGTGTGCGCGGGCGGCATCCGCACCGCCATCGCCTCGGGCCGCGCCGCCGACGTGCCCGGCCTCAAGGCTTGCACCAGGGCGGGCACGACCTGCGGCAGTTGCGTGCCGATGCTCAAACAGCTGCTGGAGAAGGCGGGCGTCGAGGTCGGCAAGAGCCTGTGCGAGCACTTCACGTACTCGCGGGCCGAGCTGTTCGACATCGTACGCGTCCGCGAGATCACCACGTTCTCCCAGCTCATCACCGAGCACGGGCAGGGCAGGGGCTGCGACATCTGCAAGCCGGCCGTGGCCTCGATCCTGGCCTCCCTGCACAACGGGCACGTGCTGGAGGGCGAGCGGGCCGCGCTGCAGGACACCAACGACGCGTTCCTCGCCAACATCCAGAAGAACGGCACGTACTCGGTCGTGCCGCGGATCCCCGGCGGCGAGATCACGCCCGACAAGCTGATCGTGATCGGCGAGGTGGCCCGCGACTTCGGCCTCTACACGAAGATCACCGGCGGGCAGCGCATCGACCTGCTGGGAGCCAGGATCGAGCAGCTGCCGGAGATCTGGCGCCGGCTGGTCGACGCCGGGTTCGAGTCGGGCCACGCGTACGGCAAGGCGCTGCGCACGGTGAAGTCGTGCGTGGGCTCGACCTGGTGCCGCTACGGCGTGCAGGACTCCGTGGGCATGGCCATCGCCCTGGAGCTGCGCTACCGGGGGCTGCGCTCCCCGCACAAGATCAAGTCGGCCGTCTCCGGCTGCGCCCGCGAGTGCGCGGAGGCCAGGTCGAAGGACTTCGGCGTCATCGCCACCGAGCAGGGCTGGAACCTCTACGTCGGCGGCAACGGCGGCTTCCGGCCCCGCCACGCCGACCTGCTCGCCAAGGACCTGACCACCGACGAGCTGATCAGGACCATCGACCGTTACCTCATGTTCTACATCCGCACCGCCGACCGGCTGCAGCGGACCGCCGCCTGGATCGAGTCGCTGGACGGCGGCCTCGACCACCTACGCGAGGTGATCATGGAAGACACGCTCGGCCTCTGCGCCGACCTCGACGCCCAGATGGAGCATCACATCGCCACGTACGCCGACGAATGGCAGGCCACGCTCGACGACCCGGACAAAATCAGCAGGTTCGTCAGCTTCGTGAACGCGCCCGGCGTGCCCGACCCGTCGATCGTGTTCGGCAGTGAGCGCGGCCAGATCAGGCCGGTGATGGCGTGAAGAGCTGGACGCCGGTCTGCGACTACGACGCCCTGCTGCCGGAACGCGGCGTCTGCGCCCTCGTCGGGGACGTGCAGGTGGCCGTCTTCCGCACCCACGACGGCGCCCTGCACGCGCTGGCCAACCGCGACCCGTTCAGCGGGGCGTACGTGCTCTCCCGCGGCATCGTAGGCACCAGGAAGGGCGAGCCGACCGTCGCCTCGCCGCTGCACAAGCAGGTGTTCTCCCTGGTGTCCGGGAGGTGCCTCGACGAGGACCCAGTGGAGGACCCAGTGGAGGGCGCGGCGGAGGGCGCGGTGGAGGGCGCGGTCACGGTGCCCGTCTATCCCGTACGGGTGGCCCGGGGCCGCGTGGAGGTCAGCGTTTAGCGCACCGGGCCACGGGCAGCCCCCCTGTTTGAGTCGCGGGGAGCACGGGGAACGCGGGGGTGCCGGTTGACTGCTGACGACTCCTTGTTCTGCGAGTGCTGTTGCGGGGGTGCCTGATGCGGCTGCCATCTGCTCGTGGTTCGATCACGTCAGTGCTGTTCGAGCGGCTTTGCGGCGCTCCGGGGGCGCCGTTCCCTGTCGTGGGCGTGGCGGGCGGGCTGGACGACGACGACCTCCAGCTCGCCCTGTTCGCCTGCTACGAACTGCACTACCAGGGGTTCGACGAGGTGGACGACCGGTGGGAGTGGGATCCGGCGCTGCTGCGGTTCAGGGCCGGGCTGGAACGGTGGTTCGAGGAGGCTCTGCGGGCCGCCGTGCCGTGCCCGCAGCCGGTGCCGCCGCGCGAGGTGCGGGAAGCGTTGTTCACGCTGACCTCCTCCGCCGAAGGGCCGTCCGTGGCCGCGTACCTGCAGCGTGACGCGGACCTGCCGACCTTCCGCGAGTTCGTCGTCCACCGGTCGATCTACCACCTGAAGGAGGCCGACCCGCACACCTGGGCCATCCCGCGGCTCAGCGGCGGGCCCAAGGCGGCCCTGGTGGAGATCCAGGCCGACGAGTACGGCGGGGGCAGGCACGAGCGCATGCACGCCGAGTTGTTCCGCGCCACCATGCGAGGCCTCGGCCTGGACGACTCCTACGGCGCCTACCTGCACCGCGTCCCCGGCATCACGCTGGCCCTGTCCAACGTGATGTCGCTGTTCGGGCTCCACAGGCGGCTGCGCGGGGCGTTGCTCGGCCACCTGGCGGCGATCGAGATGACCTCGTCGCTGCCCAGCCGCCGCTGCGCCACGGGCCTGCGCCGGCTCGGCGCCGACGAGGACACCGCCCGCTTCTACGACGAGCACGTGCAGGCCGACGCCGTCCACGAGCAGATCGCGGCCCACGACATGTGCGGCGGCTTCGCGGCCGCCCACCCCGAGCTGACGTGCGACATCCTGTACGGCGCCGCGTGCGTGCTGGAGCTCGAACGACGGTGGGCCGAGCACGTCCTCGGCTGCTGGCGGCGCGGGACGGGCTCGCTGATCGAGGAGCGGGTCCCGGCGTGAGCACCGATCTCGACCTCGACTACGTGCTCCCGCTGCGCTGGAACGACGACGACGGGCTCGACGAGCTGACCGGCTACCTGGCCCGGCTCACCCGGCACGTGCGGGTGATCGTCGTGGACGGCAGCCCCGGCGACCTCTTCGCCCGCCACGCCGACCGGTGGCGCGGCCTGGCCCGGCATGTGCGCCCGGCGGCCGGGCTGCGCTTCGCCAACGGCAAGGTCACGGGCGTCACGACCGGCCTGCTCCTGGCCGAGGGGGAGCGCGTCGTGATCGCCGACGACGACGTGCGCTACGACCTGCCCGCCCTGGCCGCGGTGCACGACCTGCTGGCCCGCGCCGACCTGGTGAGGCCGCAGAACTACTTCGACCCGCTGCCCTGGCACGCCCGCTGGGACACCGCCCGCACGCTGCTCAACCGCGCCTTCGGAGCCGACTATCCGGGCACCTTCGGCGTACGGCGCGGTCTTTTCGTGCGGATGGGCGGTTACGACGGCGATGTTCTGTTCGAGAATCTGGAGCTCATCCGCACCGTGCGCGCTCATGGAGGCCGCGAGCTGCGCGCCCCCGGCCTGTACGTCCGCCGGCTCCCGTGCGACGCGCGCCGGTTCTGGTCGCAGCGCGTCCGCCAGGCGTACGACGACCTCGCACAGCCCGTACGGATGGCCGCCTTCCTGTCGGTCCTGCCCGCCCTGGGCGGGCTCCGGCGCCCCCACAGGCTGCCGGCGGGCGCGGCGCTGGCCGTGCTGGCCGTGGGCGTGGCCGAGGCGGGACGGCGGCGCGCGGGCGGGCGCCGGGTGTTCCCCGCGACGACGTCGCTGGCCGCACCCGCGTGGGTGCTGGAGCGGGCCGTGTGCAGCTGGCTGGCGCTCGGGGCCGCGCTGACCGGCGGCGTGCCGTACGCGGGCGGCCGGATCAGGCGGGCCGCCCACTCCGTGCGCACGCTACGGCGGCGGGTCGGGCTCGCTCGCGGCCCGGAAATTGCCGACCTTGTGCGAGCCGTCGCAGAACGGCTTGACCGAGGACAGACCGCAGCGGCACAGGGCGACCGTCGTCCGGCCGGCGTCGATGGGCTCGCCGTCCTGGGTGAGCAGCTCGAAGTCGCCCCTGAGGAGCAGGGGTCCGTCGGCGCAGGTCGTCACGGTGACGGGATCTCGCATGCCGGTCAACTGCCCCAGGGCTGAGCGCTCTCACCCGCGACCACGATCCCGAGGTCGTAGGCGCGGACGACGGCCTGCGTGCGGTCCCTGGCGCCGAGCTTGTCCAGCGCGTTGCCGACGTGCGCCCTGGTCACGTACTGGGTGGCGGCGATCTCGGCGTTGTTCAGCCCTCTGGCCAGCAGGCGTACGGCGTCGAGCTTCCTCGGTGCGAGGCCGGGCACGTGCGCCGCCTTGGGGCCCGCGCACGTCGGGAGTGTCGCCGGCCCGGCACCGCGTGCTCACCCTGGGCCTCATCGGCAGATGGGGCGAGGTGTTCCCGCGCTGGATCCCCATGCTGCGCGGGCGTCCCGTGCTCGCGTACTGGCCGCGGCGCAGGGACGGCGGCTACACGCCGGCGTCCACCGGCGCGTAGACGTGCGGGCTCCGGTGCATCGCCGGGAGCACGCAACGCCGTCCTGACTCGACATGGTCGCAGCGCTCCGCGTCCTCGCGCTGCGGGAGGGGCTCGGGGTTCGCGTCAAGTAACGGCACTGGAGGGACGCTATAGGCGCCGCCCTGTGCGCTGGTCTCGGGGCGGCAACGATCGAAGCTCTGAACGGTCTCATGAGTATCAGTGAAGCGTGACTGTGAGTGACACGCGGTGGGGCGACGCCGCGGTCAATCGATTTCTCTTGGAGGAGCGTTTGCCCTGGCCGTGACCCCGCCGGCGGGGCGAGCCCGGCGGACGGCCGGCGTAAGTGGCCGGCCACGGGCCGGTACGCACAGTGATCCCACGCTTCCGGCGCCTGCGGGACCTAGCGTGGAGGCATGCAGGATCTGTCGAGGTTTCAGCGCCCGCGGTTCGCGCGAGCGTACGAACGGATGAGCGCCGAGTCGGAACGGTCGGGGACGGCAGGGCACCGGCGGCGGCTCCTGGCCGGGCTGTCCGGGCGGGTGGTGGAGATCGGCGCGGGCAACGGGATGAATTTCCGCCACTACCCACCCGAGGTGCGCGAGGTGGTCGCGGTCGAGCCGGAGGACCGGCTGCGCTCGGCGGCGCAGCGGGCCGCGGGTGGGGCGATGGTGCCCGTGAGCGTGGTGGCCGGGCACGACGGGGCGCTGCCGGTCGAGGACGACGGGTTCGACGCGGCCGTCGTGTCGCTGGTGCTGTGCTCGGTGCCCGACCAGGCCGCCGCCCTCGCCGAGGTGCGCAGGGTGCTCAGGCCGTGCGGGGAGCTGCGCTTCTACGAACACGTACGCTCCAGCGGTCCGGCGCTCGGCGTGCTGCAGGACCTCGTCACCCCGCTGTGGCGCCTGGCGGCCGGCGGTTGCCACCCCAATCGCGACACCGCGCGGGCCATCACCGGGAGCGGCCTGGTGATCGAGGACATCACCCGCTTCACGCACAGGCCGGTGGCGTCCACACCGGCGCTGCCGCACATCCTCGGCCGCGCGCGCAACCCGGACGCGTGACACCCGCCGGCGGTACCTCGCCCCGCGCCCGTGGTGTAATCACCCCGGAGGTGGTTCCATGAGGACCGTTCTGGCCGCGCTGTCGGCCGCGCTGTCGGCCTGATCACCCGCGACGACGGCGAGAGGCGGCGCTGCGAAGCCCGGCTATGGCGGCTCCGACGCGGCGGCTACGGCCACTCCGGCCGACCGCCCCGCCGGACAGGCGGCGGCGCGGGCGCCGGACTCCGGGCAGGGGCGCCGGCGGGGTGCCCGCGTACACGCTGCTCTTCGCCGCCGCCGGTGGCGCGCCGGGCGCGGTGGTGGTCGCGCGCGTGGCACGCCCGTGGCGCCCGGCCCCTGACCACACAGGGCGGCCGGGGCGTTCTACAGGCCGCGTTCCTGGCGGTCGAGGATGGCGACGCAGACCGCGACCGCGCGCGCCGCGTCGCTGTCGGCGATCGCCTGGAGCAGGTCGGCATGGGAGCTGTCGGGCTCGAGTGCCGCCTGCTCCTGGTCTCTGACGCTGTCGCGCAGCGCGTCGCCCATGCTGCGGTAGAGGTCGCCGAGCAGCGCGTTGTGCGCGGCGTCGGCGACCCGCAGGTGAAAGTCGACGTCGGCGTCGGCGAACCCGTCGAGGTCGCCCTCCGTGCCGGCCGCGTCCCTGCGGGCCAGCGCCTCCCGCATCGCGGCGAGGTCCTGTTCGGTGCGCCGGCCCGCGGCCAGCCTCGCGGCCACGAGGTCGAGCCCGCGGCGTACGTCGATGATGTCCATGGCGGCCGCGGTGTCGAGCCGGCGGCGCAGGGCGATCTTTGACTCGTCGGTCGCGGTCACGTAGGTGCCGTCACCCTGCCGGGTGTGCAGCAGCCCCGCGTGCGCCAGCACGCGCACCGCCTCGCGTACGGACAGCCGGCTCATGCCCAGGCTCTGGGCGAGCTGGCTCTCGGACGGGATCTTGGTGCCGACCGGCCACACCCCGCTGGCGATCTCGCGGCGCAACTCCTCGATGGCGGAGTCCACGAGCGAGGTCCGGGCGACGTTTCGCATGCACCTTCTCCTCACCGGCTGTTGACCATCCACCCTAGACGCTGCGTGGGCCACGCCCGGCGGGGTGCCGTTCAGCGGCCCGGTAACGATGTGATCGCTGCCGGGCGAAGCGCCGGCGGCCTTTCCTGTCAGGCGGGATCCGGACACGATCTTCGGAGATCTTGTCAGGTTCCCCGCGGTCTGCGACATTGCAGGTTGTTTGGTCAACTTCCCCGGAGGTCACGCGTGTCACAATTACGCCCGGCCCTCGTCGCCGTCGCCCTCACCCTGGCGGTCGCGACCCCGGCCCAGGCGGCCGCCACTCCCGCGATCACCGTCGAGAACGGCCGTACGCAACCGGTCTTCTCCTACGCGGACGCCGTCCGCGAGCACGTGTACGTCGAGTCCCCGGTCGACAGTGACCAGGACGGCGCCCTCGACAAGGTCCGTGTGGACATCATCAGGCCCAAGGAGTCCGGTCCCCGGCTCAAGGTGCCGGTGGTCATCGACGAGAGTCCGTACTACGACAACTCCGGCCGTGGCAACGAAGGGGAGCGCAAGGAATACGACGAAGCCGGAAATGTGGTCAAATTCCCGCTCTTCTATGACAACTACTTCGTCCCCCGCGGCTACGCCGTGCTCAACGTCGACATGCTGGGCACCACCCGCTCCGAGGGCTGCCCCGACATCGGAGGCAAGGCCGACGTGCTGGGCGGCAAGGCCGTCATCGACTGGCTGAACGGCCGCGCCAAGGCGTTCAGAGCCGACGGAACGCCGGCCGTGGCCGACTGGACGACGGGCAAGGCCGCCATGATCGGCAAGTCGTACGACGGCACCCTCGCCAACGCCGTCGCGGCCACCGGCGTGAAGGGCCTGGAGACGATCGTGCCCATCTCGGCGATCTCCTCCTGGTACAAGTACCAGCGCTCCAACGGGGTCATCTACAACTACGACTACGCCTCCTGGCTGGCCGCCTACATCGACACCGACCCCGCCGCCAAATGCCAGGCCGTGCGCGACCGGATGGACGCCGAGGACGGCGACGACACCGGGAACCACAACCGGTTCTGGGCCGAGCGCGACTACATCGACGGCCTGCTCGGCGACGTCTCCAAGGTCAGGGCCAGCGTCTTCGTCGTGCACACGGTCAACGACCTCAACGTCAAGCCCGACAACTTCTCCGTCTGGTGGAAGGCGCTGGCCGACAGGAAGGTGCCGCGCAAGATCTGGGTCGGCCAGACCCAGCACGTGGACCCGTTCGACTTCGAGGGCCGCAGGACGTTGTGGGTGGAGACGCTGCACCGCTGGTTCGACCACTGGCTGCACGGCGTGCGCAACGGGATCACCCGCGAGCCCCGCGCCGACGTCGAGATCGGCCCGGCGCGGTGGATCACCCAGCGTGACTGGCCGGCGCCGTTCGCGCTCAACGCGTCGCTGCGGCCCGCCCCCGACGGCACGCTGGGGCTCAGGCCCGCCCCCAGGAAGAGCACCGCCTCCTTCACCGACGTCGCCATGAGCGAGAACGACATGGTGGCCGAGATCGGCACGGCGAACCCCGGCCGGGTCGCGTTCACCACCGGGCCGCTCCCGCTCGATCTGCGCCTGTCCGGCACGCCCACCGCCGACCTGCGGGTCAAGCTGGACAAGCCCACCTCCAACCTGACCGCCCTGCTCGTGGACTTCGGCGAGCGGAGCCGCATCGACTGGCGGCGCGGCCAGGGCATCACCACGCTCACCGAGGAGGACTGCCACGGCGAGAGCACCGAGGCCGACGACGCCTGCTACCGCAAGACCGTCACGAACGTGGCCACCCGGCCGCTCGAGATCGTCGCCCGGGGCTGGATCGACGTGCAGAACCGCCACTCCCTCAGCCACGCCAAGCCGCTGCCCGCCGGTACGTACGGCACGGTGAAGTGGCTGACGCTGCCGCAGGACTACACGTTCAGGAAGGGCCACAGGATCGGCCTGGTGATCGCCGGGACCGACTCGACCTACAGCGGCGAGAGCGGCACCGGCGCCAACGTCACCGTCGACCTGGCGGGCAGCCGCGTCGTCGTGCCGTTCGTGCTGGGCACGCCGCTGACCGACGTACCCAAGGACACCGTCAGGTTCCGTGGTCCCGAGCGGGTGGACCTGCCGGAGCCCGAGCCCGGCTTCCACTTCTTCTGACCCTCCGGCCGGCCTCGGGCTCCCGCGGGATCCCGAGGCCCGCCGGCACGACCGTGGCCCCGCCCCGGGTCAGGGGCTCGGCTGCGTGCCGGCATCCGGGTGGCCGGACTCCACGAGGTGCACGTCCGGCTGCGCCGCGGCCTTGGTGATCACCGCCTGCCGCTGCCCGCCCGCGTTCATGAGGGCCCAGATCAGCCCCACCGTCAGCAGTCCCACGCCGGCGAGCAGGGCGAGCCTGACCACCGCCCTGACCGGCGCGCCCGCTTCGGGATCGTCGTCCTCGGGCGGGTCGCGCCAGAACTCCTGGGCGCCGTCCCCGCCCAAGTCGTTCACGCGCCCGTCAACGAAGCCGTTCACGCGCCCGTTCGTGTGCCCGTTCACAGGGTTGCCGGCAGGGTCGCCGGCAGAATCGACGGCAGGCCCGTGCACGGCGCCGTTGAGGGGGATCCCGCCGTACCTGATGGTCGCGCCGTCGCCGTGCGACGACCCGTTGGCGTCGCCCCTGATGATCGCGCTGTAGACCAGTTTGTCGTTGCCCGCGCCGCCGCGGAAGGCCCGCGTACGGCTCGGCGGGGTGAACGGGTGCCGCCCGCGCACGGCCGGCGCGGGTGGCAGGCCGCCCATGGGAGGCTCCTGGTCGGCGGCGGCCGCGCCCGCCGCCGACCAGGGCTTTCCCGAGGTCGCCGTCGTGGGGTCGGCGACCGGGAGGGATGGCGTGGCGTCGGCGACCGGGGGAGGCGGCGAGGAGCCGGACTCCACCAGTGTGCGGGCCTGCACAGGAAAGCCGTCCGCCCGCCAGATAGGCCCCTCGCCAGGCAGTGGCTGCGCCGACGCCAGCCGGCTGGGAAGTGTGCCGGGCAGCGCCGCGATCGGCAGCCGGCGCAGCAGCGCCGCGGCCGTCACGGTCCTGGGCGCGGCCCGGCAGGTCGCACAGGACAGGATGTGGCGGCCGATCCTGGCCCTGGCGCGGCGGCCGGGCGCGCTGACCCAGTCCGCCACCCGCGAGGTCAGATCGGGGCAGCCGTCGGGGGCCCGCGCGGCGATGATCGCGGCGAACCACTCCTCCAGGCCGGCCCCGGCCTCCGCCACGGTGGCGCGGACCTCGCTCTCGCCCATCTCGAAGAGCACGGCCAGCTCGGTGTCCGACAGGCCGTGCCGCACGGACAGGTCGAGCAGCTCGCGCTGCGGCCGCTCCAGGGACAGCAGCGCCTCGGGCAGCAGCTCGGACATGCGGCCGGGACGCGACCACGAGCCGATGCTGGCTGGCTTGGCGACCACCGCGCGGTGCGCGCGGGCCACCGCGTACAACCAGGGGCGGCGCAGGCCGGGATCGCCCACACGGTCCGCGTACAGGTGCGCCGTCAGCGCCGCGCCCGCGACCGCCTGCTCGGCGTCGCCCGCGGCGAGCTCGGTGCGGCAGTAGTCGTAGAGACGGGCTCCGTGCTTGTCGCACAGGTCGCGTACGGCCTGGCGCGCGTCGTCTGACAGGGTTCGCCACATCCGGTGTCACACCTCCTCGGTCGGTACGCGGGAGCACGAGGTCACAGGGGCACGCTCACGTCCTCCCGGCGGAGTTGGGGACCGTGTCCAGCAATGAGGCCTGCGCCAGGTAGGCGCGGGTGGCCTCCGGGTCGCCGGCGATGGCCCGCAGCCCCGCCATGGCCGCCTCCAGCCGGGCGCTGTCGTGCTCCCGCACGCCCGCCGCCCGTGTCTGCCCGCGGGGCACCACCCGCTGCAGCAGCACCGAGCGCCGGCGCCACGCCCACGCCTCCAGCGCGGCGGGCTGGGCGAAGCCGCGGATCACCGCCGCGACCACCTGGCCGAGCTCGACGGCGTCGTGGATGCCGGCGTTCATGTTGAGCCCGCCGACCGTCGAGGTCAGGTGCGCGGCGTCGCCCACGAACAGCACCCGCCCGCACCGGTACGAGGTCAGCACCCCCCTCGACAGGGCGAACCGGTCCGCGCCCGTCACGCGGATGGGCTCGCTGGCGCCCGGCAGCGCCCGCCGGACCAGCAGGGACAGGTTGGCCTGTGACAGGGGCTCGTGCGTGTCGCAGGGGATCTTGAAGATGATGCGCCAGTGGTCGGGAAGCCCGAGCAGGGTGCACGACTGCTGCACGTCGCGTACGTACGTCAGCGGCGCCAGGCTCGGCAGCAGCCGGTCGAGCGGCGAGTCGCTGAACACCCGCAGCGCCTGCGTCGGATAGGTGGACCGGGGGAACGGCAGCCCGAGCGAGCCGCGCACGGTGCTGTGCGCGCCGTCGGCGGCGATCATGTACCGGGCCCGCGTCCAGGTGTGGCCGACGCGGACCCGGATCCCTGTCCCGCCCTCCGCCACGCCGTCCACGTGGGTGCCGAACCGCACGTCCACGTCGGGGTGGGCGCTGAGGGCGGACAGCAGCAGCCGCGTCAGCGAAGCCTGGTCGGCGTGGATCCTGAACGGGTGCCTGGTCAGGCCGTCGAGCCGGTTCATGCCCATCTCGGCCAGCACGATCCCGGACCGGTCGCGCCACTGCACGCGGTCGACGACGCGGCCCTCCGCGACGAGCCTGGAGGCCACGCCGAGGCCTTCGAGCAGGTCGAGCGTGGCCGGATGGAAGGTGCACGCCCGCGGCTGCCTGTTGAGCTCGTTCCCGCTCTCCAGCACGGTGACCGGGATGCCCGCCCTGGCCAGGGAGAGTGCCGCGGTGAGCCCGGCGGGGCCCGCGCCGACCACGATGACGCCGTTCATGCCACGCCTCCCACGCGCGCCCCGTTCGAGGCGGCCATGTGGCGGCGGTAGGGGACGCGGCTGAGCGTCACCGGTCGGCCGATGGCCCGCGACAGCGCCCACCAGGCCGTGCAGAGATTGGAGGTCAGCAGGACGCGGTCGTTCCCGGTGCTGAGCGGCCCGAGCACGGGCAGCGTGGCCGTTCCCGAGCCGGTGAACAGCAGCGCGGCGTCGCCCGGCGGGTCCGCCAGCTCGACCTGCCTGATCAGATCGGCCGGCGTCACCGTGTACGGCGAGTAGCCGCCCGCCGCGCGGACCTGCACCACCTGGGTGACGGTGATCCCCGCCTTCTTCCAGAACCGCTCGGCCAGCTCCGTCAACCACGGCTGGTAGGGCGAGACCAGGACGATGTCGCTCACCATGAGGTGCTCCATCGCCTCCCGCGCCGCCAGCGTGGCGGAGGCGAACGGCACTCCGGTCCTGGCCGTCAGTTCGTCGCACTGCTCGCGGTCCTGGTCGGGGTCGAGCAGGTAACGCGGCTCGCTGCAGGCCATGACCATCGCGCTCAGCGGCAGGCCGTCGAACGCGTGCACCATGGCGGGCAGGGCCTCGTTGTAGCCCTCCAGCCGCTTGGCCAGCGCGGGCCCGGGGCGCCGCGCGGACAGCGGGGGCCGGGCCGCCGGGATCGGGTTCTGGACGGGGAAGCGGGTGACGTGCATGTCGGCACGCGACCCGAGCAGACGGGTCAGCTCGGGCTCCGCGGAGGGGTTCGCGGGCGCCACGATCACCCCGACCCTGCCGCGGCTCACTGCACCCCCCCGCGACGTGCGGGTCCGGGGGCGACGACGGTGCGCATGGGGTTCCTCCTGCGAGGTGAAGGCGGGAAGGTCACTGGGCGCGATGCCTCAGGGCCTGGTCGATCTCGGTGATGGCCTGGACGGACACCTGCCGGATGCGGCGCAGCCGGTGCACGCTGCGCGCCGGCTCCGGCGGCGGCGGATCGCCGTTCTGGTCCTCGCCCCAGGACGGTGGCGGCGCGCCGGGCCGGACGCCCCGGGCGTGCACTTCGTGCGGCTGCGGCCTGCGCAGTTCATCGGTGAGCATGATCGCTCCTGTCGTTCGCGGGTCGACGACCCTGTAAGGGGACATGCCGGGAAACTCGGCGGCCCGCCGGTCGTCGGCCGGCGGCGCTCCGTACTCGCTCGATTGGGGCGCGCGACCGGTCGAGGAGCCGGCGGCTGATCGCCGGCCCCTCTTCCGCCGCGCGTGGAGATCGAGGTTCGGTCTCACGGCCCGACGCCACGGCGACCCGCACCAGCGCCGTGGCGGCGAGCAAGACGGCGGCCGGTGGAACGGCCACCCGCACGGAGGCGTGCCTGGGCGCCGGCCCCAGAAACGGCCGGTCGATCAGTACCGTGGCGCCCGTCACGCCGATCTCCCCACCCCGCACCGCCTCCGTGCCGGTGGCGAGCGCGGTGGCTCGCCGGCGGGGCCGGGCGACCTGGGTCGCCGCCTTCGCCGGCAGGCCTGCCGCGTTCGCGCGGTGCCGGCGTGAGGTCGTGGACGACCTCACGCGCGGCACCGCGGATGCGTCCGCCTGGTCCGGCGCACGCGACGTATACCGACCCCAGGCGCAACCCCTCGATTTGACCAGCACGCCAGCCGCTACCGCGCTGGTCAACAGCACCGCGCCGACTAGGTCGGGCACGTGCCGCACGATGCCGGAGGGGCGAGGAAGCGCCGGGGCCGGCGCATAGGTGCCTCTGACCGGCCGCCCACCGGTCAAGGCCTGCCGGGACGCGGTCGTGACGACCACCGCCGCGTCCTGGCAGTAACGGTGCGTGCCGAGCGCCGTCGCGCCCGGCCCGCCGGAAGGGAAGGCCCGCCTCATCGGGCCGTTCCCGCGCTCAGGGCCCCATCAGGGACGCTGTTGGGGACGCTGACGCCGACCATGCGCTCCGTCAGTCCCGCCGTGGAGGAGCCGGAGTCGGCCGGCTCCCATGTGTGTGCTCCGGCCGGCGCCGCACCGCCGGCCACCGTACGCGCGACCTTCGAGGCGAGGGCGAGATGTTCGCCGCAACGCCGGGCCACTTTGGCCTCCAGCCCGGCCACCTGGGCCAGCCTGAGCCGCAGCGGCTCCAGGGACGACCCGCGTTCGAGCCCGTCGAGATCGGCCAGCCGGGCGGGCCAGCGCAGCGCGTCGCCGCAGCGGGCCTCCACCTCGCCGGGAAGGTCGCCGGCGGGGAAACCTCTGTGGCTCAGGCTGGTGGCGATCATGACGGCGGTGAACGCCGTCCTGTCGAAGTCGGTCAGCCGTCCCGCCAGGGCCGCCCTCAGCATCCTGGCCCTGTGGCTCAGGCAGACCGCACTCCACCCGAGCAACAGCAGCCGATCAGGTCCCGTCTCCGTGTGCCAGCCGGCCAGCCGCAGTTCGCGGGCCATCCGGTGGTAGAAGCGCCAGCGGTGACGAGGGCTGTCGAGCCAGACCTGGACACCGCCGAGCGGCAGGCTCGCGACGTGCACGCCGGAACCGGCGACGCGCACGCAGATGCGCTGGACCACCTGCTCCTGCCTGCTCGGGGCCGGATCCTCCTGGAACCAGGAACTGCCCGAGGTATCCATGGTCACGTCCGGCCACCTCCTCGTCGAGGACTTTCTTCCAGAACCATCCGGCTGTTAAGCCACACTTTCCATACGCTCCGATAGTCTGCTGACGAAGGGGGCTGTGTCAACTGACAGTTTGCGCATAAGTTGATACCTGCTCGCTGGGCAGAGCTTGCCCGCGTGGCAGGGGACAGTGAGGTCCCCGTCCCTTACGCTGGAAAAGTTCACGGGCGGTAGGAGGTGTGCCGTGGCGAACTTCGCCGAACGGCTCGATCTCGCGCTGACCAAGCGCGGCTTCACCGGCGCGCAGGTCGCCTCCACTCTGACGGAGGCGGGCATTCCGATCACGCGTGCCTATGTCAGCCAGTTGCGCACCGGCAAGCAGACCAACCCGACGCTCCAGGTGCTCAGGGCGCTGGCGTCATGCCTGCAGGTGAGCGTCGGCTGGCTGGTGGGCGACGACTACCTCGAGTCGGGCACCGTGGAGGAGCTCCAGGTGCGCGCGGCCACCCTCGGCCGGTCCGTCTCGGGCTTGTCGGAGAGCTCGCTCGCCGTGCTGCACGGCGTGGTCGAGCTCGCCCGCAGGGCCGAGGGCCTGTCCGACGAGCCCGCGCCCGCCACCGGCATCCCCGACGCGGCGGCGCCGCTGAGCGATCCGCAGTGCAGGGCCCTCGGCAAGCGGCTGCACGCCCTGCGCAAGGCCGCCAGGCTCTCCGTCGAGCAGGTGGAGACCGCGCTCGGCAAGGGCGCGGCCGCGATCCCCGCCATCGAGGAGGGCCGCATCGCGCCGGCGCCCATCACGGCCGAGCGCCTGCTCACCGTCTACGGCGTCACGGCCCCGCCCGTCCGCGACTACGTGATGTCGCTGGCAAGGGGCGAGCGCGAGACCGCCTGGTACGACGCGCACTCGGTGCCCGTCTGGCTGGCCGCCGCGTACGCGCTCGAACAACGCGCCACCGTGATCCGCACCTACCACAACCAGTTCGTCCCGCCGCTGCTGATGGCCGACGACTACGCCCGGGCCTCCATCGCCGCGGCCGGGCCGGCGATCCTCGGGCAGCGGACGGTCGACGAGGCGCTCGCCCTCGTGCTGGCCCGCCAGGAGGCCATGGCCGACCAGAGCGGCACGGTGGTGTGGGCGATCGTCGACGAGAGCGTGCTGGCCCGCTCCATCGCGGGGCCGCACGTCCAGCTCCGCCAGCTCGACCTGCTGCTCGACCACGCCAAGCGGCCCAACGTCTCGCTGCACGTCGTGCCGATGGAGGAGCCGGCGTACGTGCCGCGCACCGGCCCGTTCACCATCTGGCGCTTCGCCGAGGAGTTCGAGGCGGACATCGCGTGCGCCCACGGCATCGAGTCCGACGAGCTGGTCACCGAGGCTGACGCGGTGGAGTCGTACCACCAGGCCTTCACCAAGCTGTCGGTGACGACGACCACCCGCGAAGAGACCGTCGAGGTGTTGAATTCCCATCGCGAACGACTTTCGCGTTCGCTGGGAAAATGATCTCTTTCCCGCGTAAATGATCATTATGCGCGAGGCAGGGTAACGCATATATACCGAAAACTAATGGCTTTTCGTGTTGTCATCTGCTCCGTAGCGAGGATCATATGGTGTGGGTCATCGAGTGGGGTCCGAAAGGACAGCTTTTCCCGAGATAGTGGGCGAGGGGAAAGGGGCAACACTCAATGCGTCAGCGTGCCATCCGAAACCTGGCGAAGCTGGAGCCGACCCAAGCAAGGATCACCCGTATTCTCGACGCCGCCGCAGGTGGAAAGAACAACTTCGTGGCGGACCGTGACGCGGTACGCCGGTACGACCAGGCAGCCCCGATCACGACGACGGCCGCACGGGCCGTGCTCCACTATCTGTGCCGTGTGGTCCGTCATCTGGCGAGCGTGGGTGTGGACCAGTTCGTGATCGTCGGAAGTGGTGTCCCCAGCGGCCTGCCGCCCGGCAGGCAACTGCACGACATCGCCCGCGACGCCCTGGAAGTCTCGGCGCCGCGTGTGGTGTACGTCGAGAACGACCCGATGGTGCTCGCCGGAGCGAGGGCGACCATCGAGCCCGTCACCGACCTCGTACGCGTCGTAGAGGGCGACGTACGCGAGATCGACGACATCCTCGATGACAGGGTCCTGCAGACGTTCCTCGACTGGGACCGGCCCATGGCCGTGCTGCTGCTGTCGACCCACAGCCTGAACGACGACGAGTTCTTCCACTACGTGATCAAGCGGATCCGGCAGGCCGTTCCCGAACGGAGCTACCTGTCGCTGCTGCAGACCACGTTCGACGCGATCCCCCCGGAACTGCTGCCCGCCATACACGACCTGTTGGCGATGACGCTGCCCGGGCACGCGATTCGCACGAGGGAGGAGGTTGAGGCGCTGCTCGAAGGTCTGGTGCTGGTGGATCCGGGATTGGTGTGGGTCCCGGAATGGCGGCCCGACGGCCACGAGAGCGCCTGCGTTGACCAACCGAGTTCGTCCGGCACCTACGGCGCCGTGGCGCGCATCCCGTGAAGCCGGCCGTGAGAGCGGCGACGGCGGCACGGCGGCGGCCACACAGGGCCCGGCTTCTTCGCCGGCCGGGCCCTTGGACGGCTCGGCGCCGGACAACGGCGCCGAGGGCACGAAAGGCGCCGGCACGGGCCGCGCCGCCTCGCCGGACCAGAGGGCCGCCGCACCCCGTCAGGGGGCGCCGCGGCGATGTCGCCGCACCCTCGATCGGGCCGGCCCCGCGCCGGTTCCTTTTCCGCGTGAACCCGGCGGTGCGGGAATGACCGTGACGCCGGCTCAGTCCCACCAGAAGGACCACGCGTGCCGTCCCATGATCTGCTCGGCATAGCCCTGCAGGTCGCCCGGCCCCTGGACGACGTTGTCCGGGCAGAAGGCCCAGTGCTCCGCCGCCACGTGTAACGCGTGCTCGGGGTCGTCCGGCGGCGCAGCCACGCTCAGGTCGAGCGTGTTGAACCCGACGCTGACCACGCGCGCCCCGAACCGGTCCTCCCAGCTGCGTACGACCGCCGCCAGCGGGACCATCCACTCGTTGTGGTGCAGCGCGCCCTGCCAGCCCATGACCGCCAGCGCGTCCGCGCCCCGGCCGGCGGCGACCAGGCCCAGCGGCATCCCCTTGGCCGCCAGCTCGCCCGCCAGCCAGTCGGCGACCGCCCCGGGCTCGGCCTTCAGCACCCCGGGCGCTGCGGGACCCGGGCAGATGGCGCCGTAGGGCTCCAACTCGTCCAGCGCCTCCTTCGGCATCTGCGCCACCCACTCCTCCCACACCTCGGTCATGAACCCCTCGGCGGTGAAGTGATCGATCTGGCGGGGATCGTCCGGCACGACCTGCCCGACCGCCCATGGCTGCGCCGACTCGTCCAGCAGCACCGGCCACAGGCCGCTGTGCGCGTGCCACGCCCGCAGCAGCGCCCAGTCCTCGCCCGTCGCCGGGTCGTCGCTCATCCAGAACGCCGGGCGCGCGGCCTCGCCCTGCCGGGTGTAGCCGGGGTCGGGCCAGACCACGTCGCCAGGCGGCAGCCCAGCGGGCAGCCCGCGCCCCCCGCCGCCGTCGGCGAACAGTGCGCACAGCTCGCGTGGCAGCCGGTGATCGTCCATGCCCTACCGTTCCGATACCGAATCCTGTCTCGGAGATGGTAGTGCCGACCGTTACCCGAGCACCTTCGGCGGCGCCGGAAAGTCATGGGTACTGGCCAGGAGGGTGTACACGGCACAATGAGGGACTGTGTTCCCCTTCGCCGCTGTTCTGTCCGACCTCGACGGCGTGCTGCGCCACTTCGACCACGCCGCTCAGGCCGACATCGAGGCCCGCTACGGCCTGCCCCTGATGAAGACGGCCTTCTGCCCGGAGCTGATCATGCCGCCGACGCTCGGGCACGTCACCGAGGCCCAGTGGGCGGAGTCGATCGTCGTGGCGCTCGGCGGGGACGAGCGGGCCCGCCAGGCCGTCCGGGAGTTCATGAGCATCCGCTTCTGGGTGGACGAGGAGGTCAGGGCGCTGCTGTCCAGGGCGCGGCAGAAGGTGCCCGTCGTCATCGTGACCAACGCGATGGACACCCTGGAACAACACCTCGACCAGCTGGGTCTCACGGGCTTCGCCGACGACGTGGTCAGCAGCGCCAGGCTCGGCGTGGCCAAACCCGACCGGCGCATCTACGAGGTCGCCGCGGAGCGCGCCGGGGCCGAGCTCCGACGTTGCCTGTTCGTCGACGACCGGCTGCAGAACGTGGAGGCCGCCAGGGCGCTCGGCATGACCGCCGTGCACTACCGCGGTTTCCACGACCTTGCGGCCGTGCTGGGTTGAGGCGGGGCCGCCCCCGCCCATGCCGGCGACCTGCGCGACCGTTCAGGCGGGGGCGGGGGCGCGCGCCGGGTCAGTACCCGCCGTACGGGCTCTTGGACGACCCGGGGGCAGGGGTGCCCGACGAGCCTTTCGACGGGCCTTTCGACGGGCCGTTCGACGCGTTGGACGAGGACACCTTCGTGCCCTGCGGCGCGATCACGCCGATCAGGCCGTGCTTGGCGCCGTCGATGCCGGCGGAGAACCACAGGGCCTTCTCGCCGCCGGTGGCGGCGGTGCCGGGTTCGAGGTCCCACAGGCCGGGCAGGACGAGCGGCTTGCCGTTCGACAGGCGCAGGGCACCCAGGTGACGGCCGCTCTTGTAGGCGTGCACGGTCCCGTCGCCGAAGTTGCCGACCAGCAGCGCCCCGGCGTACTGTCCCCAGCCCTTCGGCGCGGCGGTCAGCCCCCAGGGGGCGTTGAGCCCGACCCTGGAGATGCGCCCGGTGAGGCGCCCGTTGCCGTCGAAGCGGCTCACGAACCCCTTGCCCTCCCCGAACACGGGCTTGCCCGTGGCCTTGTCGCGCAGGGCGTAGGACACCCAGACGTTGCCGTTGACGACGGCGACGTTGTAGGGCTTGTAGGTCGAGGGGACCGCCTTGTCCCTGAACTGCCAGCGCGACAGCCGGATGCGCTCGAAGTCCTCGTCGAAGGCGTGGACGCGCCCACCGGCGAAGTCGGCGGCCAGCAGGAAGGCTCCGTCGTCGGTCTCGGCCAGCTCCAGCCCCTTGTAGTCGGCGCCCCGGGTGAACGCCGCGATGACCGCGTTGGCCGGGTCGGCATCCGCGTTCCAGCCGGTGATGGCGCCGCTCGGGCTGGAGAAGATGAACGTGGCCGGCTTGCCCTTCACGGTGAAGCCGTCGCCGGGGTTGAACACCTGGCCGGTCGGGGCCCCGCCCGGGATGGCCACCTCCGTCTTCTCCTTCTTGCCCGTGCCGGAGTAGACGGTGGCCGTGCCGGTGCCGGTGTTGGACACCCACAGAGTCTTGCCCATGGCCAGGCCCCACGGGTTGACGACCTTGGGGTCGGTGACAGGGGCTTTGCCCTTGACGTCCGACACAAGGTTGATGACGTCGAAACGCGTCCTGGTGGTGGCGTGTGCGGGAGTGGTGAGAGTCGCTCCCAGAACGACCGCAACAGCGCAGAGTGTGATGATGCGTGGCCGCATCCGTTGCCTCCTAGTTAGCGCTTGTGACGCGAGATACGCGGGGGGCGGGAAACGGGTTCAGTCAGGTCCGGAAAATGGCGGCGCGGGAGTTTTCCCGCAACACGCGGGGAGAGAATGAACATGGACGTGTTGGGCATCGATATCGGCGGTTCCGGCATCAAAGGCGCGCCGGTCGACACGGGAGCCGGCAAGCTGACAGAAGAGCGTCTGCGCATTCCGACGCCCCGGCCCTCCAAGCCCGGCGAGGTGGCCGACGTGGTCGCGTCGATCGTCAAACACTTCGGCTGGAGCGGCCCCGTCGGCATCACCTTTCCCGGCGTGGTGGTGGACGGCGTCGTCCTGACGGCCGCCAACGTCGACCACTCCTGGGAGGGCGTCGACGCGGCCGTGCTCTTCGGCGGGGCCACCGTGCTCAACGACGCCGACGCGGCCGGCATGGCGGAGATGACGTTCGGCCAGGGCAGAGGCCGTCAGGGGACCGTGCTCGTGCTGACCTTCGGCACGGGCATCGGCAGCGCCCTGTTCACCGACGGGCGGCTCGTCCGCAACACCGAGTTCGGGCATCTGCAGGTGCGCGGCAAGGACGCCGAGCACCGGGCGTCGGCGAAGGTCCGGGAAGACCTGGACCTCAGCTGGAAGGCGTGGGCCGGGCGGGTGGAGGAATATCTGCGCTACGTCGAGATGCTCTTCACGCCCTCGCTGATCGTGATCGGGGGCGGCGTGAGCAAGAAGGCCGGCAAGTTCCTGCCGCACATCACCCTCGACACTCCGGTGGTGCCCGCCGACCTCCGCAACGAGGCCGGCATCATCGGCGCGGCCTGCGCCGCCGCACCTCTCCGATCCTGAGGCGCGCCGGGGATATTGGGATGCGCGGGCGGGCGAGGTCGGGCACCATGGGCGGTTGGCTCCGGGGACGCGGGGCTCAAATATCCTGAAAGCAGTATGGGAACGTCTTCGTTGTCCTCCTCTCCACTCGCCGACCTCCAGTCCCGCCTGCCCGGCCTCGCGCCCCGCGACGAGCGGCGGCTGCGGCTCAGGCTCGACGGCATGCGCCGGGTGCGCTCGCGCGACGCCCGCGACAAGATCGTCGCGGACATCCTCGCCGACCTGGAGCGAGCCGAGCAGCGGCTGGTACGCCGCCGCGAAGCCGTACCGAAGGTGGCCTATCCGGAGAATTTGCCGGTTGCGCAGCGCAAGGACGACATCCTCGAGGCCATCCGCGACCACCAGGTCGTGATCATCGCCGGCGAGACGGGCTCCGGCAAGACCACCCAGATCCCCAAGATCTGCCTTGAGCTGGGGCGGGGGGTGCGCGGGCTGATCGGCCACACCCAGCCCCGCCGCATCGCCGCCCGCACGGTCGCCGAGCGCATCGCGGAGGAGCTCGGCACCGGCGACGGCCAGGTGGGCGGCGTGGTCGGCTACAAAGTGCGCTTCACCGACCAGGCCGGCGACCGCACCCTGGTCAAGCTGATGACCGACGGCATCCTGCTGGCCGAGCTGCAGCACGACCGCATGCTCGACCAGTACGACACCCTCATCATCGACGAGGCCCACGAGCGTAGCCTCAACATCGACTTCATCCTCGGCTACCTGAAACAGCTGCTGCCCAAGCGCCCCGACCTCAAGGTCGTCATCACCAGCGCGACGATCGACCCCGAGCGGTTCTCCCGTCACTTCGACGACGCGCCGATCATCGAGGTCTCCGGCCGCACCTACCCGGTCGAGGTGCGCTACCGCCCGCTCGACGATGACGACGACCAGACGCAGGGCATCGTCGACGCCTGCAGGGAGCTGATCGGCGAGGGCCCCGGCGACATCCTTGTGTTCCTGTCGGGCGAGCGGGAGATCCGCGACGCCGCCGACGCGCTGGCCAAGGCCGAGTTCAGGAGCACCGAGGTCCTGCCGCTCTACGCCCGGCTGAGCGCCGCCGAGCAGCACCGCGTCTTCCAGCGCCACACCGGCCGCCGCGTCGTGCTGGCGACCAACGTGGCCGAGACCTCGCTCACGGTCCCCGGCATCAAATACGTCGTCGATCCCGGCTACGCCCGCATCTCCCGCTACAGCCACCGGACCAAGGTGCAGCGCCTGCCGATCGAGGCCATCTCGCAGGCCAGCGCCAACCAGCGCAAGGGCCGCTCGGGCCGCACCTCCGACGGCATCTGCATCCGCCTCTACGAGGAAGAAGACTTCCTCAACCGGCCCGAGTTCACCGACCCCGAGATCCTGCGCACCAACCTCGCCTCGGTCATCCTCCAGATGACCTCCATCGGGCTGGGCGACATCGAGGCGTTCCCGTTCGTCGAGCCGCCCGACCGCCGGCAGGTGAAGGACGGCGTCAACCTGCTGCACGAGCTGGGCGCGTTCGACGCCCACGGCCAGCTCACGCCCATCGGCCGCAAGCTGGCCGGCCTGCCCGTCGACCCCCGCCTGGGCCGCATGGTGCTGGAGGCGGAGAAGAACGGCTGCCTTCGCGAGGTCATGGTGATCGCCGCCGCCCTGTCCATCCAGGACCCGCGCGAGCGGCCCGCAGACAAGCAGCAGCAGGCCGACGAGAAGCACCGCCGCTTCGCCGACCCCGAGTCCGACTTCATGGCCTACCTCAACCTGTGGAACTACCTGCGCGACAAGCAGAAGGAGCTGTCGTCCAGCGCGTTCCGGCGGTTGTGCAAGGCGGAGTTCCTCAACTACCTGCGGGTCCGCGAGTGGCAGGACATCTACAGCCAGCTCCGCCAGGCGCTGGGCGCCCAGCCGGGCAGCCGGCCGGCCGACCCCCAGCAGGTGCACGCGTCACTGCTCGTCGGGCTGTTGTCGCACATCGGCGTCAAGGACGTCATGGAGAAGCGCGGCCAGGACGGCCGCAGGCCGATCCAGGAGTACATCGGTGCCCGCAACGCCCGTTTCGCCATTTTTCCCGGCTCGTCCCTGGCCAGGAAGCAGCCGCAGTGGCTCATGTCGGCCGAGCTGGTCGAGACCTCCCGCCTGTGGGCGCGCGTCAACGCCAGGATCGAGCCCGGCTGGGTCGAGCCGCTCGCCCAGCACCTCGTCAAGCGCACCTACTCCGAGCCTCACTGGGAGAAGAACCAGGGCGCCGTCATCGCTCTGGAGAAGGTCACCCTGTACGGCGTGCCGCTGGTCGTCGGGCGCAAGGTCAACTACGGCCGCATCGACCCCGACCTGTCGCGCGAGCTGTTCATCAGGCACGCGCTCGTCGAGGGCGACTGGGACACCCACCACAGGTTCCTGAAGGAGAACCGCCGGCTGCTCGAAGAGGTCGAGGAGTTGGAGAACCGCGCCAGGCGCCGCGACATCCTGGTGGACGACGAGGCGCTGTTCGACTTCTACGACCAGCGGGTGCCCGCCGACGTCGTCTCCGCCCGCCACTTCGACTCCTGGTGGAAGAAGGCCAGGCACGAGCAGCCCGACCTGCTCACGTTCTCGCCCGACATGCTGGTCAACGAGGGCGCCGACGTCAGCACGCGCGACTACCCCGACACCTGGCGCCAGCTCGGCCAGCGGATGAAGCTGACCTACCAGTTCGAGCCGGGCGCCGACGCCGACGGCGTGACCGTGCACGTGCCGCTCCAGGTGCTCAACCAGGTCAGTTCCGACGGCTTCGACTGGCAGATCCCCGGCCTGCGCGAAGACCTGATCACCGCGCTGATCAGGTCGCTGCCGAAAAACCTGCGACGCAACTTCGTGCCCGCCCCCAACTACGCCAAGCAGGTGCTGGAGGGGGCCGAACCGGGAGGCGAGCCGCTGCTGGAGGCCGTCGAGCGCGAGTTGCTGCGCCTGACCGGCATCCGGGTGCCGCGCGACGCCTGGCAGCTCGACCAGGTGCCCGACCACCTGCGCATCACCTACCGGGTGATCGACGAGCGCAAGCGCACGGTGGCCGAGGACAAAGACCTCGACGCGCTGAAGCGCCGCCTCGCGCCGCGCCTGCGCCGGACGTTGTCGGAGGCGGGCGACGACCTGGAGCGTGCGGGCCTGCACACCTGGAGTTTCGGCACGCTGCCCAAGGTGTTCGAGCAGGGCCGGATGAAGGGCTATCCGGCGCTGGTCGACGCGGGCGACTCCGTGTCCGTCAAGATCTTCGAGACGGAGGCGGAGCAGCGCCGCTCCCACTGGCCCGGTGTGCGCCGCCTGCTCCTGCTCAACGTCACCAACCCGGCCAAGTCGCTGCTCGGCGGGCTGTCCAACCAGGCCAAGCTGGCCCTTTCACGCAGCCCGCACGGCGGGGCGGTGGCGTTGTTCGACGACGTGGTCAACGCGGCCGTCGACAAGCTCATGGACGACATGGGCGGCCCTGCCTGGGACCCTGCCGGCTTCGACCGCCTCTACCAGCACGTACGCGCCCACCTCTACGACACCTCTGCCGACGTGCTGGGGAAGGTGGAGCAGATCCTCAGCGTCTGGCACGCGGCGGGCGTCCGCCTGGGCTCGCTGCGGCCGGGCGCGGCGACCGACGACGTGCGCGACCAACTCGCCCGGCTCGTGCACCCGGGTTTCGTCACCGCCACGGGCCACCGGCGGCTGTCCGACGTCCTGCGTTACCTTCGCGCGATCGACCGCCGGCTCACGAAGCTGCCCGAGGACCCGTGGCGCGACCAGGAGTGGATGGACCGCGTGCACAAGGTCGAGGACGACTATCACGACCTGCGGCAGAAGCTCCATCCGGCCCGGCGCGAAGATTCCGACGTGGTGGAGATCGGATGGATGATCGAGGAGTTGCGGGTGAGCTTCTTCGCCCAGACGCTGGGCACGCCGACGCCCGTGTCGGAGAAACGCATCGCCAAGGCGATGGAGAAGCTCACGGCATGATGCCGCATGTGCCACGCTACGTATCCATGGAAAAATCCCCTCTGACGTGGTCCGTGGTCTATGTGGCGCAACGGGGGGTTCGATGATCAAGACTGTGGTGTTCGACGTCGGCGAGACGCTGATCAGCGAGACGCGCATCTGGTCGCGCTGGGCCGAACGGCTGGGCGTCAGCCCGTTCACGCTGATGGGCGCGCTCGGGGGGATGGCCGCGCTGGACCGTCCGCACAGTGACGCCTTCGAGCTCGTACGCCCCGGTTTCGACCTCGCCCGGGAGGAAGCCGCATGGGAGCGCGACGACCCCCATGGCATGCGCAACACCTTCGACGCCGATGACCTCTACCCCGACGTGCGCGAGGCTCTGGCGGCCATCCGAGGGGCCGGATACCAGGTGGTCATCGCGGGCAACCAGCCGGAGCGCGCCTATGACGCGCTCGTCGCCATGGATCTGCCCGCCGACTCCGTGCACACCTCCGACGGGTGGGGGGTCGCCAAGCCGGAGCCCGGTTTCTTCGCCAAGGTCGCCGCGGTCGCGGGCCGCGAGCCCGCCGAGATTCTCTACGTCGGCGACCGGCTCGACAACGACGTGCTGCCGGCCAGGACGGCCGGCATGCGGACCGCGCTGCTCAGGCGCGGCCCATGGGGCCACCTGCACGCCGAACGCCCGCAGGCTGCCGCCGCAGACGTGGTCGCCGGCGACTTGCACGCCCTGCTGCCCGTCCTGCACCGTCTCGCCTGACCCGGAACGCCGCCTTCCGTCTCAGGGGAGGTCCTCGTCGAGGTCGATGCGGACGGCGCGTTCCTCCGCCGAGAGGTCGTCGGTGTCGCCGCTCCGGTCCCCACCGAGTTCCTCGTCGTCCGTGTCGGGTCCGAGCCCCTCGTCCGGCTGGGTCAGCCGATGCCGGGGCCGGGGCCCGTGGAGCCGTGACGGCGCCTCCCGCCGCAGCCGCTCGTCGAGCGTGTCTCTGTGCTGAGGGTCGTCCCCGACGACCTCGTGGTGCAGACCGAGGTCGTCGGTCCACTCCTCGACCTCGATCTCCTGTTCGTCGGCGTAGCCGTATCGGTCCGGAGGTTGTTCGGTCATACTCAGCCCCTACCCGGCGGGCGGTCCGGAATGCTCCTTTACGGACCGCCCCGGGAGGCGGGCGTCACGTCACCGCCGCTCGCCGTTCAGCCGGGAACGGGTCTCGTCGAGCTGCCGGCGCACGTCGGCGAGCTCGCGTTCGAGCTCCAGGATGCGGCGGATGGCGATGAGCGTCATGCCCTCTTCCGTCATGCGGGTGACATGTTGGACGATCGTGATGTCGCGGCGGGAATAACGCCGCTGCCCGCCGCTGGAACGGCTCGGGCTGATGACGTCGTGCTGGTCGAGCCGCCGCAGGAAGGCGTGCTGGACCTGGAGCATCTCCGCCACCTGCCCGAGGGAGTAGAGCGGCGCGTGTTCGTCGTCGAAAGGAAGCTCGGACATCATGGCCCTCCTCGTGATCCGGGAGCGGGCCGGGGAGCCCGCCCCCGGACCGCGTGTCAGGCCTTGATGGCCCTCGTCTCACCTCGCTGGATCTCCACCTTGCGAGGCCTGGCCCGCTCGACCACCGGGATGCGGACGGTCAGCACGCCGTTGGCGTAGCCCGCGTCGATCTTCTCGCTGTCGAGGTGCTCGGACAGGTAGACGCGGCGGGTGAAGGAGCCCATCGGGCGCTCGCGGACGAACTGCCGCTCGTTCTCCCCGATCTCCTCCTCGCGGCGGGCGCTCACGCTCAGCACCCCGCGGTCGACCGTGACCTCGATGGATTCGGGGTCGATGCCGGGGAGATCGAAGCGGAGCAGCACATCGTCGTCGCGGCGCAGCCCGTCCATGGGCATCACGGCGCTGCCGTTGTCGAAGGTCCGGCCGGCGAGCCGGCTGAACTGCCGCTCGAACTCCTGGAAGAACGGGTCGATTGAGGTCAAGAGCATTTCTGAACCTCCTCATTGCTTCTCTCGATGGAGCTAACCTCCAACTGCAGTTATAGGTTAACTCCATCAGAAGATGTAGGCAAGTGGAGCGATCCGGATTTTTGCCAGGACGGTCAGGCGTTCTCCAGCCGCGGCCGCAGCCCGGCGGCCTGTCTGATCGTCCGGCCCGACAGCCGGGCCAGCGCCGCCGCGGCGAGCAGCGTCGCCGCCACGCAGGCCACCCCGCCGATCTCCAGGGCGGCCCTGGGCCCCATGGTGTCGCTGAGCCGGCCGAGCAGGGGCCCGCCGAGCGCGCCCGCCCCCGCGCTGACGATCGACAGCGCCGCGATGATCCGGCCGCGCATCGGCTCGGGGCTGTCGAGCTGCGCCCGCGCCGAGACGGTGGTGTCGACGGTCACCGCGCCCGCCGCGATCGGCAACATCAGGGCCGCGAACGTCCACAACTCCGGCATCAGCCCGCTCACCGCCTGCGCGACCCCTGTCACGAACGCCGTGACCAGCAGCAGCCGGATCGTCAGGTGGGGCCGGGAGGCGGCCACGAAGCCGCCGAGCACCGTGCCGACGGCGAACACGGTGGACAGCAGCCCGTAGCCGCCGGCGCCCGCGTCCAGAGGGCCGGCGCTCATGGCCGCCATGGTGACCTGGAAGTTGCGGCCCACGCTGCCCGAGACGAACCAGAGCGCCAGCACCACGAGCAGCCACGGCGTGCGCAGCACGTACCGCAGGCCGTCGCGTACGGCGCCGGCCTGCCGCTCTGCGGTGGCCAGCGGGTGGAACTCGGCGCGGCGCATGGCCGCCACCGCCGCGATCACCACGAAGAAGCTGGCCGCGTTGATCACGAAGAGCCCGCCGTTGCCGGTGAACGGGAGCAGCGCCCCCGCCAGGCTCATGCCCAGGATGCGGCCGGCGGAGCTGAGGATGGAGCCCAGGGCCATCGCGTTGGGCAGGTCGGCGGGCGGCACCACCTGGGCGCCGAACCGGCCGAGCGCGGGCCCGCCCAGCGCGGTGACCACGCCCCCGGCCAGCGCCACCCCGTAGATCGGCAGTACGGACTCAGCGCCGGTCAGGGCGATCACGGCCAGCGTGGCCGCGAGCGCGGCGTGCGCGAGCTGCGCGACGATCACCACGGGCCGGCTCGGCAGGCGGTCGGCCAGCGCTCCGCCCCACATGCCCAGCAGCACGGTCGGCAGCGCCTGCATGACGAGGCTCAGCCCGACGCTGGTCGCCGAGCCCGTCAGCGTGAGGATGAGCCAGTTGACGCCGAGCACCTGCATCCATGTGCCGGTCACGGAGACGATGTCGGCTCCCGCCCAGAGCCGGTAATTGTGGTGACGCAGGGCCCTGAACGTGGGGGAGGAGGGAGACACGAACGATCCTTGCCTTGACGATGATCCGGGGGATTGAACACGGCGTTCCGGGAGGCGGATTCCGATCAGACCGGAATGTGAGGCAAGACACTGTTTGGGTTGTTCAGGCGAGTTCGAGCGGGCGGTCCCGGCTGACGAGGGCGGCGTAGTGGCCGGCGCGGGCCATCAGCTCCTCATGGGTGCCGCGCTCGACGACGCGGCCGTGGTCGAGCACGACGATCTGGTCCGCGTCGCGAACCGTGGACAGGCGGTGGGCGATCGTGATCGTGGTGCGGCCCCGGGCGAGGGCGTCGAGCGCCTCCTGCACGGCCCGTTCGGTCCGCGTGTCGAGGGCGCTCGTCGCCTCGTCGAGGACGAGCACCGGCGGGTCGCGCAGCAGGGTGCGGGCGATGGCCAGGCGCTGCTTCTCACCGCCGGAGAAGCGGTAGCCGCGCTCGCCCACGAGCGTGTCGTAACCGTCGGGCAGCGTGGCGATGTGGTCGTGGATGCGGGCGGCCCGCGCGGCCTCCTCCAGCTCCTCGTCCGTGGCGGACGGCCGGGCGAAGCGCAGGTTGTCGGCGACAGTGGCGTGGAACAGGTGCGTCTCCTGCGACACCACGCCCACCGCGTCGCTCAGCGTCTCGAACGTCAGCTCCCGCACGTCCACACCGTCGATCGTGACCCGCCCGCCGGTCACGTCGTAGAGCCTGGGCAGCAGGTAGCTGAGGGTGGTCTTGCCCGAGCCCGTCTCGCCCACGATCGCCAGGGACGAGCCGGCCGGGACGGTGATGTCCACGTCGGTGAGCGTGGGCGCGTCGCCGTAGGAGAAGCCGACATTCTCGAAGCGCACCTCCCCGCGTACGCCGGTGAGCGTGCGCGTGCCCGGATGGATGTCCACCGGCAGGTCCAGATATTCGAAGATCCGCCCGAACAGCGCCAGCGAGCTCTGCACCTCGACGCCCAGCCGCAGCAGCGACACCGCCGGGCGGAACAGGCGGGTCTGCAACGTCGTGAACGCCACCAGCGTGCCCACCGAGATGACGCCGGTGTGACCCACGGCCCAGTAGGTCACTGCGGGCATGGCGGCCATGACGATCTGGATCGACGACTGCCGCCAGCGTCCGGCCATGCCCGACCGCACGCCGATGTCGGCCAGCTCGTCGGAGGCCTTGCGGAAACGTTCGGTGAGCTGGTCCGAGCGGCCCATGGTGCGGCCGAGCATGATGCCACTGATCGACAGTGACTCCTGCACCATGGAGGCCATGCCGGCCAGCTTGCGCTGCCGCTCGGCGGTGATGCGCCTGCGCTCCGCGCCCACCCTGCGGCTGATCCACACGAACACCGGCAGCAGCAGGAGCGAGATCGCCGTCAGCCGCCAGTCGAGCGCGAGCATCGCGGCGACGGTGGCGATCACGGTGGTGAGGTTGGAGATGATCGAGGTGGCTGCCGAGGTGACCACCGCCTGCATGCCACCGATGTCGTTGGCGATGCGCGACTGCACCTCGCCGGTCCTCGTACGGGTGAAGAACGCCGGCGACATGCGCTGCAGGTGCCCGTAGACCGCGATGCGCAGGTCGTGCATCACGCGCTGGCCGACCGTGGTCGAGATCAGCGTCTGCAGCACGTCGAAGACGCTGGTCGCGACCGCCACGAGGATCATGCCGAGGGCCAGCAGCGCGAGCAGCCCGGTGTCCTTCGACGGGATGGCCACGTCGAGAACCTCGCGCAAAAGGAACGGCGAGGCCAGCGACACCAGGGACGACAGCAGGATGAACAGGCCCACCATGGCGAGGCGGCCGCGATAGGCGCGGAACAGTGCGGCGATGCGCCCGAGCGGCGCGCGTGGTTCGTCCGCCAAGGGAGACTCCTTTCTGATGTCAGCTCAAACAGAGGTTAGCTCATAGTTGTTCCCGTTAAGCTTGTCGGTATGGCAGACACGGAGCTCGCGGAGCTCTTCCAGCTCGTCGGCAGGCGGCTCCGGCACGGCTACGCGCGCCGGTTGGAGCCGCTCGGGCTCAGCCCCGGTCAGGCGCGGGCGCTGCGGGTGCTGGCCGACGCCGAACGGCCGCTGCGGATGGTGCACCTCGCCGACGAGCTGCGGATCGTGCCGCGTTCGCTCACGCCCGTCGTCGACGCGCTGGAGGAGTCGGGCCTGGCGCTCAGGCAGGTCGATCCGGCCAACCGCCGCTCCACACTGGTCGTCATCACGCCGGAGGGACGCGACCTGGCCGAGCGGGCGCGCGAGGCGCGCGGGCAGGCGGGCGAGGAGTTGTTCGCGGTGTTGTCGAAGGAGCAGCGCGAGCGGTTGCGAGGGCTGCTCCGCCTGGTGGACGCCCAGTTCAGGTGAGCCGGCGGTTCAGTGCCCGCGGGTGATCACGCCGCCGACGACGGTGCCGAGACAGGGCGGCTGGGAGAGCAGGGCCGCGTACGGGTAACGTCCGCGGGCGTCGAAGACGGCGAAGTCGGCGCGGGCGCCGGCGGCCAGCGACCCGATCCTGCCCCTGCCCCCGTCCATGCCCAGCGCTGCGGCGCCGCCCAGAGTGGCGGCCTCGACCAGCCGGCGGTCGAGCTCCTTGGGCCGCGGGCCGAGCTTCCTCGCCTCGCTCCTGATCGCCCCGGCCAGCCCCAGCGGCCCGGTCGGCGGTGTGCCGGGCGGGGCGCAACTGCCGAAGGCTACGGTGTTGCCCTCGTCGAGCAGGGCCAGCACGTCCTGCACCTGTGACGGCTCCGGCGGGCAGAGCGCCACGGCGGTCCCGCGTAGCCGCAGCAGCTTGCGCTCGCCCGGGTCCAGCGACCTGGCGCTCGCGACGTGGCACAGCGGGCCGAGCACCCCGGCCTCGTCCAGCTCGGCGGGGGAGTGGCGGTCCAGGCGGACCAGCAGCCGCAGCCCGAACGTCCTGGCCAGCACGGCCACGTCCTCCAGCACCTGCGGGTCGCGGGCGTGGGCGGCGATCCCCACCACGCAGGGCGGCCGGTCCACCTCGCGGATGGCGGTGATGACCGCGTCCCTGTCGTGCTCCTCCCACTCCTCCTCGCCGGCGCTGGTCACCTCGACGTACGAGATCCCGGGCAGCGCCGGGCCGTCGGCCAGGTCGGAGAGCACGCCGCCCCGCGCGGTCACCCCCGGGACGTCCGACGGGCCGGCGGAGCACGCGTCGACCAGGCCCGCGACGATCATCCCCGGCCACCGGAACTCCTCCGCGGCAGGGTGGGAGGCGAGCAGCTCCGCTCGCGGGCCGACCGCGAGCACCCGCTCGCCCTTGGTCACCACGGCGCCGTCGCGGACGGGCCCGGTGCTGACGGGCACGACGAGCGGGGCGGAGTGGAGGAGGACGGCGGCGGGCGCGCGCCTGCCCAGGGCTGGACCGGCACGTTCGGCAGACGGCATCAGGACTCCTGGCGAGACTTCCCCTCCAGGCATTAAACGTGAAGGCAGTATATGCCCGCAATCAGGACGAACAGTGCGAATCGCTCGGTCGGCGAAGTCGCCCAACGGCAGTCGTCTGATCGTTGATCTCCGACAATTCCCTCTATACCGTCAATCCGTGAACGCCCTGAAGAAGCTGCTGACGGGTTTACCCGCGATCATCGTGATGATCCCGGTGAGCCTCATGGCGACCCCTGCTTCCGCAGCACCCCCCACCGATCCCGAGTACCCCTGGCGCCAGGACCACTGGCCGAAGACCCAGCCCTGGCAGGTCGACGCACCCGACGACGCCGAGGCCCGGCGCACCCGCCCGCCCGGCGGCATCAAGCCCATCGACCCGCAGAACTGGAAGAACCCCGACCACATGACGTGGGCGGACTACAAGAAGCCGCCCGGCACCAACTGGGCCGATCCCTCCGTCAAGGGGTCGACGCGCACCTTCAAGGGCGCGCTCGTGCTGCTCGACTACCCCAACCAGCCGTTCGTGGCGACGCAGGCCCAAGGCTCGACGATCTTCGGGAACCCGAGCGCCGAGGCCCACGACATCCCCCGTGACGAGGTGGCCACGTTCTACCGGGACTTCCTCAACACTCCGAACAAGCTCAACAAGGGACACACCATCCACGAGTACTGGATGGAGGACTCGGGCGGCAGGTACGGCGTGGAGCTGACCGGGTTCGGGCCCTACATGATGTCGGGAAAGGACCACGAGTACGCCATGGAGTTCCAGGGCGGCAACGGGTGCCCCGCGGGCGACTCGTGCAACAGGAACCTGCGCACCGAGGGCAACGCCGCCTGGATCGCCGACGTCGGACAGAAGACCGCCGAGCAGTTCGACTTCGTCTTCTACCTGAGCGCCGGCCAGGACGAGTCGTCCACCTGGCAGGAGTTCGGGATGATGAAATTCCCGACAAAAGAGGACGTGCCCGACGAGTGGGGCCCGCCGGACGCCGCCCTGCCCAACTGGGTCGACACCCGCTACGTCGACTGGACCTCGTGGCAGGCCGGCTCCACCTTCTGGCCCAACGCCCGCTTCGGCATCGACTCGGTGCAGGCCGAGAGCTCCGGCATGGCCGTCTACGCCCACGAGCTCAGCCACATCATGGGCATCGCCGACAACTACAACAACCCGTACGGCGTGCCGCCGCGCAGGGCGTACACCGGCGTGTGGGAGATGCTCAGCCGCGGCAGCTTCAACGGGCCCGGCGGCCCGCACTCGCGCTGGCTGATCCCCCCGACCGCCGGCGCGTCCATGGGCGCCCAGCACATGCTCCGCAACAAGATCAAGCTGGAGATGATCGACGAGCGGAACGTGCTGCGCCTGTCACGCGAGGCGCTCGACGAGTCTGGCCTGGTCACCGCCGAGGTGTTGGCCCGCGCGGTCCAGCCGGGCAAGAAGGAGCTGTCGGGCGTCAACGTCTCCTTCGACACCGGTGACAAGAGCCCTGCCTGCGACCCGCGCACCGACCCCCTCTGCGACGGCGGCGGCTACGAGAACTACACGGTCGAGGTCGTGGACCGCATGGGCTCCGACTCCTTCACACCCGACTCCGGCGTCCTGCTGGCCAAGACCAAGAACGAGGACCGGGCGCCGTTCGAGTGGGTGATCGACGCCAACCCGCAGGACATCGGCATGACCGACTACGTCATGCCCGACGGGACCAAGGTGCCCATCACGATCGGCGACTACCGCCAGCTCTCCGACGCCCTCTTCCACGCCGGCACCGACTCCGGCAGCGAGTACGAGTACGTGGACGAGGCCAACCGGCTGCACTTCTACGTCACCGACCTCAAGCGCCGCCGCGACGGCACCCTGTCGTACACGGTCGCCATCCGCTCGCTCGACGGCTCCGGCCCGCAGCGGCGCGGCGTCAAGGTGCTGCCCGCCGCCGGCATCCCCACCGGCAAGAACCTGTCCACCTGCAAGTTCCCGCTGTTCAACACCGGCAGGGCCGCCCCCGCGCAGGGGCAGCACCCCGAGGACGTCAGCGCCTACCTGAACGCCGACGTCTACCGGCTCAAGGCCGAGGTGCAGGGCAAGGGCTGGACCGTCCAGCTGCCGAACGTCCTGGCCTCCGTCGCGTTCGGCAAGCACGAGCTCGTCACCGTGAACGCCGTACGCGACTCCGGTGGCGCCCGGCTGGCCAGGGTCAAGCTCACCGCCACCTCGGAGAGCGATCCCGGCAAGACGATGACGGCCACCTGCCACGTGATCGGCCTGTAGGCGAACGATGGGGTACGGCCGGCCAGGCCGTACCCCATCCGCTCGCATCACCCGCGAGGGCCCGGACAGGGCTCAGGTGAGCGGATCCCTGATCAGCTCGCCCGCCGCCTGCCTCGCCTGCAGGATGCTCTCCTCGAACATCTTGCGTACGTGCGCCGCATGGTCGGTCAGCTCCCTGACGCGCTCGTACGCCATCTCGTCGCGCACGGTGTCGGCGATCAGCGCCTGGTATTCGGGGGTTCTGGCGGCCAGCGCCTCCAGCCGCCGGTGGGCGGAGTACGCCTTGTCGGCCTTGCGCACCTGCTTGGCGTACTTCTCCAGGTGGCGTACGCGCCGCGCAAGCGACGTCCACGCGGCGTCGAGCGCCTTGGTGTAGGGCCTGAACGCGTCCTCCATGCCGGCCGGCAGCTCGCGGGGGATGATCCTGCCCTGCTCGGCGTGCATGGCCGACAGCCGCCGCAGCCGGTGCGCGATCTGCCAGACCTCCTCCGGCAGTGACACCCGGTTGTCGACCGTGTCGATCAGACCCGCCGCGTGCACCCGGGAACCCAGGACGGCCTCGGCGGCGTTCTGCGCCCTGCGCAGCAACATCTGGCAGGGATGGTCGAGGTCCTCCGGCAGGACGTAGCGGTCGGCGTGGGCCTGGGCGACGCGGAGCTTCCGCCTGGTCGATCTGCTGTAGGTGTCCTGGGCCATCCAGCGGAACAGCACGATCATCCCCACGCCGGTGCCCGCCAGGAACAACAACGGTGATCTGGTCAGCAGGGAGAGCACCAGCAGGAAGCCGGGCAGCACGAAGATCAGGGCGGGATGGCCCGTGGTGTCGGGCTGCCGGCCGGATCTCGCCATCCGGAGCAGGTGCGGGCTCGACCGCAGCTCGATCGAGATCGCCGGGGGCAGCGTCGGATCGATGACCAGCCGTGGAGGCAGAGCTCGCGGATCCATATGTTCATGCTGCGTTATGGACGGCGATTCTGCTCATCATGACGGACATATAGGGTCGCGATAATGGACGAGATGACGAGGTGGATAGACCTGGAAGGCGCGGTGAACGCGCGTGACCTGGGCGGACTGCCCACCCGAGACGGCGGACGCACGCGTCGCGGGCGAGTTTTCCGTGCCGACAACCTGCAGGGGCTCACGCCCGGCGACGTGACGCTGCTCGTCGACGAGCTGGGCCTGCGGCACGTGGTGGATCTCCGCTCGAACGCGGAGGTGTCGCTGGAGGGCCCCGGGCCGCTGACGCGGGTGCCCGAGGTGCGGCACCACCACCTGACCCTGTTCGCCGAGGGAGGCCGGCACACCGACGTCGAGGCCGACGCCATCGACGGGGAGCGGGTGCTGCCGTGGGCGGAGCGCGGGCTGGACGAGGAGCTGCGGGTGACCGGCTTCTACTTCGGCTACCTGCGTGACCGGCCCGACGCCGTGGTCGCCGCGCTGCGCGCGATGGCGCTCGGCGACGGCGCGTCCCTGGTGCACTGCGCGGCCGGCAAGGACCGCACGGGTGTGCTGTCGGCACTCGCCCTGGAGGTGGCGGGGGCGACCAGGGAGGCGATCGTCGAGGACTACGTGGCCACGGGGGAACGGCTTGAGCTCGTACTCAAGCGGCTCCGTGGCAGCGACACCTACCGCGGCGACCTCGACTCGCGCCCTGCCGACGACCACATGCCGCGGGCCGGGTACATCGAGCAGTTCCTCGGGGTGCTCGACGACCGGTTCGGCGGGCCGCTCGAATGGCTGGCCGGGCGCGGCTGGACCGGCGCCGACACCGAGGCCATGCGCTCCCGCCTGCGCGACTGACGGCCCCGGCCGCCGTAAGCCCGGATGGACGCCGACCCCCTGCGCCCGCCGGCTCAGGCGACGAGCCGGCCATCAGCTCAGGTGGGCGACGATCCCCTGCGTGGCCGACAGGCGGGCCGCTTCGATGACGGCCAGCGTGTCGACCGCGCTCTCCGGGTCGACGGGCGGCGCGCCGCCCTCGCGCAGCGCCGCCTCCACACCCCGGTAGAAGTCGAGGTAGGCGCCCGGCTCGGTGAGCACGGTGCGGTGGTCGGGCTCGGTGCCGAGCTGCCCCCAGCGTGACTCCTCGTCGTCCCCGAACCCGGGCGTGCCGGGCGCGGCCCCGGCCCGCAGCCGCTCCTCCTGGACGTCCATCCCGTACTTCACGAAGGCGCCCGCCGACCCCAGCACCCGGAACCGAGGGCCAAGCCTGGCGGCCATCGAGCTCATCCAGAGATGCGAACGGGCGCCGCCGGCGTGTGCCAGCGCCACGAACGTGTCGTCGTCGGCGGCCACCCCCGCCCGCCTGACGTCGCTCTCGCAGTAGACCTGCGTGGCCGGGCCGAGCAGGTGCAGGGCCTGGTCGATGAGGTGGCTGCCCAGGTCGTAGAGGACGCCGCCCACCTCCTCAGGACCGCCGCTCTCCCGCCAGCCGCCCTTGGGCCGCGGCCGCCACCGCTCGAACCTCGACTCGAACCGCAGCACCTCGCCCAGCCGCCCCTCGCGGGCCAGCCGGCACACGGTCAGATAGTCGCCGTCCCAGCGGCGGTTGTGGAACACGGTCAGCATGAGACCGCGCTCCTTGGCCAGGCGTACGAGCTCGCGGCCCTCCTCGGCGGTCCTGGCCAGCGGCTTGTCGACGACGACGGGCAGGCCGCGAGTGAGCGCCGCGCCGGCCGTGGACACGTGGGTCCTGTTGGGGGAGGCGACCACCACCAGGTCGCACAGACCCCACAACGCGTCGACGTCGCCCACCGCGGCCGCGCCGTACTTCGCGGCCACCTCCGCCTGCCGGGCGGGGTCGCGCGTGACGACGGCCGCCAGCGCCAGGCCGGCCGTGGCGTGGATCAGCGGGGCGTGAAAGAAGGCCCCGGCGGTGCCGTAGCCGACCAGCCCGACCCGGATGTCGCTCATCGCCCCAGCGTATCGCCGCGGGCGCGGGTCACTCGTCGTCGCGCTCGGCCAGAAAACGCTCGAACTGGGCGGCGAGCTCGTCACCCGTGGGCATGGGCGTCGACTCGGCGATGAGATTCTCGCGCTCGCTGCCATCCGCGAAGGCGTCGTACTGCTGCTCCAGCCCCTTGATGGCGGTGGACAGCTCAGCCGAGGCCTGGATCTGCTCCTCGATCTCGGTGTTCGTACGGCGGGCCGCCTCGCGCAGCGACTCCGTCGGGAACACCAGCCCCGTCCCCTTCGTCACGGCCTCCAGCGCGGCCACGGCGGCGGTCGGATATTCGGCCTGCGACAGATAGTGCGGCACGTGCACCGCGTACCCCACCGCGTCGTTGCCCTCCGCGCCCAGCCGCAGTTCCAGCAGCGCCGCGACGCTGCCGGGCACCTGGACACGCCCGAACGCGCTCGTCTGCGCGTTGATCAGCTCGGGTCGGCTGGCGTGCATCGTGACGCCCAGCGGGCGGGTGTGCGGGACCGCCATCGGGATGCCGTGGGCGGTCACCAGCTTGCTCACCTTCAGCCGCGCCACCAGATCGGCCACGGCCTTGGTGAAGAGCTCCCACTCCCTGTCCGGCTCGGGGCCGCTCATCACCAGGAACTGCGTTCCCGTCACGTCCCTGGCCGCATGAACGGCCAGCTCGGGGCTTTCACACTCGACCCAGCGGTCGGTGTCGAAGGTCATGATGGGCCGCCGCGACCGGTAATCGAGCAGACGGTCGACGTCGAACGTCGCCACGACCCGGTGCTCAAGCTCGGCCAGCAGGTGGCCCAGCGCAAGACGTCCGGCACCACCAGCGTCGACGAAACCGTCGAAGTGGTACAGCAACACCGGATCGGGCAGCTCGGGCGCGTCGTCTGCGAGCTTGTAGAGATCCTTCGGGTCGAACACGGTTGGACAGCCTTTCCCTAGGTACTCTCTCCAGAACCTACGGCGGGACAGAACGATTCCGTGCACGGCACCCTATCGAGGCAGACCGGGCCGTACGGACGAGGGCCCGGAGCCGCAGCCGTTCGCCACGAAGCTGTTCCGACCTGGTCAGAGCGGGTGACACCGCGACTTTGCGCGCGTACGCCGGGGCCGGGGTTCCGGTCGACCCGACCAACGGCAAAGGTGACACTTTCCTGATGCCGGCGGCTTATTACGGTCACGCCGGGACCGTCACGATGCTCGTCACAAGCGGCGCCGACCCGAACCGCACCAACGACCGCGGCCAGACACCGCTCGCGAGCGCCGTTTTCGAGAAGGAACTGGAGGTGGTCAAGGCACTGGTCGAGGCAGGTGCCGACCCCCATGTGGGCACGCCGTCGGCGGCGGACACTGCGAAGAGGTTCAACATGGAGGAATGGGCGACTCCTTAGGGCGGTATACCCCGAAGGGTAACGAAGAGACTACATCGCGCCATATAGCCAATATCCGCTAGGCAGTCGACCATGCCTATATGGCTATTACCCATGCGCAAGCCACACCCCCCCGAATCCCTGCCTTACGCTGTCCGTTCGCAAGCCAGGTAAATCCCCACGTCACCGAGGCCAGTGAGGACAGCTTCAGCTGGCTGCTCGAGTCGGGCATGCTCCAGGAACCGGAAATGCTCGAACGATACCGAAGCGCACGGTTTGGCTGGCTCACCGCCCGGGCCTACCCGCTCGTCGACCGGGAGATGCTCAAGCTGCTCATGGACTGGTGCATCTGGCTCTTCGCCTTCGACGACGGGTTCTGCGAGTCCGAGGACCTCAGCAAGCACACGGCTCTCATCGCCAGAGCGCTGCCGGAGATGTTCAAGGTCCTGCACGACCTTGAGTGGGAGCAGCCCGTGACGAACGTTTTCGCCAAGTCCCTGCAGGGGCTCAAGGACCGCATCTCCGCCCACGCCGAGCGTGACCAACTCGACCGCTGGTGCACCGCCACGAAGGAGTACATCTTCGCTCAGGTTTGGGAGGCCGCCAACAGAGAGTCGGATGTGGTGCCGACGCCGGAGGACTACGTCTTCATGCGTCGGCGTACCGGCGCCATGTATCCCGTGTACGCCCTCATCGACATCGCGGGGCGCCAGCGGCTCACGCCCGAAGAATGGCACCATCCCGACGTCAGAGCTCTCACGGAGCACGCCAACGATCTAGTGGTCTGGGACAACGACCTTTTCTCGTACGCAAAGGAACGTAAGCACGACAGGGCTCGGCACAATTTGGTGAACGTGCTCGTCACCCACCGCGAATGCACCCTGCAGGAGGCTCTCGACGAGGTGGCGTCGATGCACGACCACGCCGTCGCGGAGATGGTGCGACTGCGCAAGTCGGCCGAAGAATGGGGTTCGCCGGCGGTGCTCGCCTATGTGCAGGGTCTCGAACACTGGGTGCGAGGCCACATCGAATACTCACTCGGCAGCGCGCGCTACGTGCACGCGTGGCCGAGCGGCACTCAGTGGCTCCAGACGTCCTGATCCACTCGTCCGTGGCCTACGACGGGGCGTCCATGTCGCCAAGCGCGAGCGTGGTCGCCTCGTCAAGATCGAGCTCGGTGCCACGCACGAACGCCTGTTTGTAGGCGTCGATGCCCAGGCTTCGCTCACACTCCTTGACGCACTTCTCATGGTCGACCGTCAGGAACGGAGCCCCCAACATCGGCAGGCCTGCCGACCTCCAGTTCTGGTGCAGCGCACCGAGCAGCCGACTTGCCAGTTCCACCTTCTTCTGCGCGGCGTAGATTCTCGCGGACGTCTCCAGCGTGATGAGTGTGCCCAGCTTGTCGTGGAAGTGGCGTTTGATTCGCAGGCTCTCCCGGGCGTTGTCCAGCGCCAGGTCAAGCCGCGTCGTATGCAGTCTGGTCACCGACAGCGCCCAGTGTGCGTAGGAGCTGACCCACAACTCGCCTCGTTCAGTACACACCTGCAGGCAGTCCTGCAGCAGGGACTCGGCCTCGTAGAACTCGCCCTGCGAGGTCAACACGATCGCCAGCTCCACGATGGCGGGCAGCAGACCTGGGTTCAGTTCCTTGTTGTCGGTGTTGAACTCGATCGCCACGCCCAGGAGCGCGCTGGCCTTCTGCAGGTCGCCCTGGAGCAGCGCCGCCGTCCCTTGCATCTTGGAGGCCAGGATCACCGCTCTGGAATCGCCCACCCTGACGGCTTCCGTGCTGCACATCTCGGCTGTGCGCTGCGCACCGACGCTGTCGCCCTGGGCGCTCTTCAGGTACGACAGCACCCAGAGCGCCTTGCAGCGTTCCTTGCTCGGCATCGGGTTGGCCTCGAGGGCCCGCTCGAGATACAGGCGCCCTTCGCGGGCGAACCCGCAGCAGACCCACATGAACCACAACGACGACAGCAGGACCAGCGCCAGCGGCTCCTTGCCCGGGGTCTTGAGGGCGTATTCCAGCGCCACCCTGACGTTGTCGTGCTCCTGGCGCATGCGGACGAACCAGTAGATCTGTCGGGGACCCGACCAGGCGTCCTCGCCGCGCTGGGCCAGGCTCAGATAGTAGTCGAAGTGCCGTCGCCGCAGCTGCTCGGACTGGCCGAGCTTGTCGAGCCACTCCTCACCGTATTCGGCCAGGGTGTCGATGAGTTTGTAGCGCACACCGGCGTGGTTGCTCCTGATCAGCAGGATCGACTTCTCCACCAGCCCGGTGACCAGATCCGTGATGTCCTCCGCCGGCAGCCGCCCGTCGGAGCAGACGAACCGGGCCGCGTCGAGCTCGAAGTCGCCGGCGAAGACCGACAGCCGCGCCCACAGCAGGCGTTCGGCCGGCTCGCACAGCTCGTGGCTCCAGCCGATGGCCGCCCGCAGCGTCTGGTGGCGGGGCAGGGCCGTGCGGCTCGCCCCGGCCAGCAGGCTGAAGCGGTCGGTCAGCAGGCCGAGGATCTGCTCCACCGACAGGGCGCGCAGCCGCACCGCCGCCAGTTCGATGGCGAGCGGGATGCCGTCGAGCCGCCGGCAGAGCTCGGCCACGGCCTCGATGTTGTCCTCGTCGAGCTGGAAGTCGGGCACGCTGGCCCCGGCCCTGACGGCGAACAGCTGCACCGACTCGTTGGTGAACAGGCTCTCCGCGGGGTCCTCGCCGGGCACCTGCAGCGGCGGCACGGGCACCACGTGCTCGTACGGCAGGTGCAGCGACTGCCGGCTGGTGGCCAGCACCTTCAGGTTGGGCGCGGCCTCCAGCAGCTCGTGGACGAGCTCGGCGCACCCCTGGATCAGATGCTCGCACGTGTCGATGATGAGCAGCATGTCGCGCTCGCCCACCCATTCCGACAGCGACTCCGACTCCGCCCGCGAGGACTGGTCGGCGATGCCGAGGGCGGAGGAGATCGTGTGCTTGACCATGCCCGCGTCCTGCAGCCTGGCCAGGTCGGCGAACCACACCCCGTCGGGGTAGTGGGCGCGCACCTGGTGCGCCAGCCGCAGCACCGTGCGCGACTTGCCCACACCGCCGATGCCCGTCACGGTCACCAGGCGCGACTCGGCGAGGTGCCGTTTGAGGTTGGCGAGCAGGCGCGTACGGCCGACGAAGCTGGTGAGCTCCGCCGGCAGATTCCCTTCTCGCCGCCAACCTGTCGGGGTGGCCATGGGCAGCCTCACGGGGGGTAGGCGACACCTGCCTACGCATCGTACCGCCGTGCCTCCCACCTGTCTCGAAGCCCGCGCACAGGCCGGGTAGGGGTTTGTACGCCTGGATAGCATGTCGGGTGTGAAAGATTTCCTACCTGACCAGACGGCGGACGACACCGACGAGGGCTGGGGCGAGTGGCGCTCCGACGACCCCGACGCCTTCTACCTCGAGAACAGACCGCCGCACTGGGGCTAGCGCGAGAAGATCCACACAACGGGCCACACAACGGGCCACGCGCTGCGCCCCGCCACCCCCGGCGACGACGACGCCATCGCCGCCGTCGTCGACGACTGGTGGGGGCGGCCGATCCTCGCCTCGCTGCCCCGGTTGTTCCTCGACCATTTCCACCGGACGAGCCTGGTCGCCGAGGGCCCTGGGGGGATGGCGGGGTTCCTGATCGGGTTCGTCTCGCCGTCGCAGCCCCGCGAGGCGTACATCCACTTCGTCGGCGTCGCGCCCGCCGCCAGGAAGAGCGGGCTCGCCCGCTCGGTGTACGAGCGGTTCTTCGGCATCGCCCGCGACCACGGCCGGCACGTCGTCAGGGCCGTCACCGCACCGGTCAACAGCGCTCCGTCGCCTCCCACCGCCGCATGGGCTTCGAGGTCGGCGGCCCTGTCCCCGGCCACAACGGCCCGGGGACGAGCCTGGTCGCCTTCGTACGCACGCTCTGACCTGAAGCGCACCTTTCCCTCGCTTAGCGTTATGTGTCATATACAGACCGTATGCATTGCCTGATTACGGGAATGGCACACAACGGGTACGCGAGAGGAAGGGGATGGCCGTGGCCGGGCGTCTCGATCGCAGAGGGCTGGCCGGCGAGCTGCTCGCCGAGTTCGCCGGGACAGCGGTGCTCATCCTGTTCGGCTGCGGCGTGGTCGCCTCGGTCGTCGCCGCGGAGGTCGGCGACCACGACAGCATCGCCTGGGCCTGGGGGCTCGGCGTGGTGCTCGGCGTCTACACCGCGGCCAGGACCTCCGGCGGGCACATCAACCCCGCGGTCACGCTGGGGTTCGCCGTCTTCCAGGGCTTTCCCTGGCGGAAGGTCCTGCCGTACGTCCTCGCGCAGACCGCGGGGGCCTTCGTCGCCGCGCTGATCGTACGCTGGAACTTCACCGAGATCCTGGCGATGGCCGACCCCGGGCACACGCTCAAGACCCAGATCGTCTTCTCCACCCTGCCGGGCAACGGCACCCTGCCGGTGGACATGTGGGGCGGGTTCCGCGACCAGATCATCGGCACCGCGATCCTGCTCTTCCTGGTCTTCGCGCTCATCGACACCCGGAACATGGCGCCGGACGCCAACATGGGGCCCTTCGTCATCGGTCTGATCGTCGTCGCGATCGGCATGGCGTTCGGCACCAACGCCGGATACGCCATCAACCCGGCGCGCGACTTCGGGCCGCGCCTGGCGAGCTTCCTCACCGGCTACCACGGCGCGTGGCGTGATCAGTACGGAGACCTGTACTTCTGGGTGCCGATCATCGGGCCCCTGCTCGGCGGCCTCCTCGGCGCGGGCCTCTACCAGGCGTTGATCTCCAGGTTCCTGCCGCGGCCCGAGGATCGTGACATCGTCAGACCTGCGGACCCTGACAAGAACGAAGGAGAATGACATGCCCGATTTCGTCGGGGCGGTAGACCAGGGCACGACGAGCACCCGCTTCATGATCTTCGATCACGACGGAGGCGAGGTCGCCAAGTTCCAGCTCGAACACGAGCAGATCCTGCCCAGGGCGGGCTGGGTCGAGCACAACCCCATCGAGATCAGGACGCGGACCGCCGCCGTCATCCAGAGCACCCTCCAGCGCGCCGGCCTCCAGCCCACCGACCTCGCCGCGATCGGCATCACGAACCAGCGCGAGACCACGGTCGTGTGGAACCGGCGCACCGGCCGTCCGTACTACAACGCGATCGTCTGGCAGGACACGCGCACCGACAGGATCGCCGCCGCGCTGGAGCGGGACGGCCGCGGTCAGGTCATCCGCGACCGTACGGGGCTGCATCCGGACGCGTACTTCTCCGGCGGCAAGATCCAGTGGATCCTGGAGAACGTGGACGGCGTCCGCGAGGCGGTCGACCGGGGCGAGGCCGTCTTCGGCACCACCGACACCTGGACGTTGTGGAACCTGACCGGGGGCGTCGACGGCGGCGTGCACGCCACTGACGTGACCAACGCCAGCCGTACGATGCTCATGGACCTGGACACCCTCGACTGGGACGACGAGCTGCTGTCCTTCTTCGGCATCCCGCGCCCGATGTTGCCCGAGATCCGGCCGTCGTCCGACCCCGCCGCCTACGGCGTCACGACCCCGTTCGGAGCGGCCGCGGGAGAGGTGCCGATCACCGCGATCCTGGGCGACCAGCAGGCCGCGACCGTCGGGCAGGTCTGCTTCTCGCCGGGCGAGGCCAAGAACACCTACGGCACCGGCAACTTCCTGCTGCTCAACACCGGCACCGAACGGGTGCGCTCGCAGAGCGGGCTGCTCACCACGGTCGCGTACAAGTTCGGCGACCAGCCCGCCGTGTTCGCGCTGGAGGGCTCGATCGCCGTGACGGGCTCGGCGGTGCAGTGGCTGCGCGACCAGCTGCACATCATCACCTCCGCGCCGCAGAGCGAGACCCTGGCCAGGCAGGTGGAGGACTCGGGAGGCATGTACTTCGTGCCGGCCTTCTCCGGCCTGTTCGCCCCTTACTGGCGGGCCGACGCCCGCGGCGCCATCGTCGGCATGTCGCGCTACAACACCGACGCCCACCTCGCCCGCGCCACGCTGGAGGCCATCTGCTACCAGAGCAGGGACGTCGTGGAGGCCATGCAGCATGACTCGGGCGTGGTGCTCGACGTGCTGCGGGTGGACGGCGGCGTCACCGCCAACGACCTGTGCATGCAGCTCCAGTCGGACATCCTCGGCGTGCCGGTCAGCCGGCCGGTCGTCGCCGAGACCACCGCGCTCGGCGCGGCCTACGCCGCGGGGCTGGCGGTGGGCTTCTGGCAGGACACCGACGAGCTGCGCGCCCACTGGGTGGAGGACCGCCGCTGGGAGCCCGGCTGGAGCGAGGAGCAACGGGAGAAGGGGTTCGCGGGCTGGAAGAAGGCCGTGACCAAGGCGTTCGACTGGGCGGAGACTAGCTGACCACGTCCTTGCGGCGGAACCGGCGGAAGGCCACGGCGACGAGGATCGCCGCGTACGTGATCGACACGGAAGCGCCCTTGATCATGCCGCTCCACTCGAGCTCGGGCGCGAGCGCGTCGAGCCAGGCGTTGTTCCAGAACGTCGGCAGGAACTCGCGCAGCACCCCCAGCGCCTCGACGGCCTGCAGGATGGTGCAGACGATCCACAGGCCGACGGCCCCGCCGACCGCCCCCAGCGGGGAGTCGGTCATCGTGGAGACGAGGAAGGCCAGCGCCGCCACGACGAGCTGGCTGACCAGGGCGTACGCGATCACGATGCCGAAGCGCGGCAGCACGTCGAGCGCCGGGATGCTCTCGCCCGTGCCGGGCACCTGGATGTCGTTCCAGCCGAACGCCAGCGTGCCCGCCAGCAGCGCCATCACGGGCAGGCAGATCACGGCCGCCGCGGAATAGCCCAGCGCCACGATCAGCTTCTGCCGCAGCAGCCGGTCGCGGGGCACCGGCGCGGCCAGCAGGTAGCGCAGCGACGACCAGTTGGCCTCCCCGGCCACGGTGTCGCCGCAGAACAGCGCCACCGCGACGACCAGCAGGAAACTGGCCGACACCGACAGCGCGAAGGCCGCGAAGTTGAGGCCGCTCTCGGTCGCGAGGTCGGAGATGCGCAGCGCCTGGCCGTTGTCGTTGCCCTGCGGCCCGAACTGGAACGCGATCACGAGGATCCACGGCAGCGCGAGCAGCAGCCCGAACATCACGATCGTGCGGCGGCGCTTGAACTGCCTGACGATCTCGACCCGCAACGGCAGCGTACGGCGGGGCGCGTAACCGGGCGCGGCGGTCATGAGGTGTCTCCGATGAGGTCGAGGAACACGTCTTCCAGGCGCGTGGCGTGCCCGTTGCCGGCGCTGGCCGGTCGTGGGGCCGCGCTGAGCAGCTGCGACACCGGGCCGGTGGAGACCAGCCTGCCGCGGTGCATGACCACGACGTGGCTGCAGGTCTGCTCGACCTCGGCCAGCAGGTGGCTGGAGACGATCACGGTACGGCCGTCGCGCGCGTAGCGCTTGAGCACCTCGCGCATCTCCCGGATCTGGGGCGGGTCGAGCCCGTTCGTGGGTTCGTCGAGCACGAGCAGGTCGGGCAGCCCGAGCATGGCCTGGGCGATGGCGAGCCGCTGGCGCATGCCCTGCGAATAGGTGCGTACGGCCCGTTCGAGCGCCTTGCCGAGATCGGCGATCTCCAGCGCCTCGTCGAAGCGGGCGTCGGCGGCCGGCCGGCCGGTGGCGGCCCAGTAGAGCTCGATGTTGTCCCGCCCCGACAGGTGCGGCAGGAAGCCCGGACCTTCGACGAACGACCCCAGCCGGGACAGCACGGGAGCGCCCGGCGTCACCCGTTCGCCGAAGATGCGGACCTCGCCGCCGTCGGGCTGGATGAGCCCCAGCATCATCCGCATCGTGGTCGTCTTGCCGGCGCCGTTCGGCCCGAGCAGGCCCAGAACCTGGCCCTGCTCGACGCGGAACGACAGGTCGTCGACGGCGAGCTCGCCGTTCCTGTACGCCTTGGTCAGCCCGCTGATCTCCAGCGGCACGGCCGGGCCGGGCGCCTCGCCCGCCGGCCCGTCGCCCGCCGGCACAGCCGTGGGGCGGCGGCCCCGGGTGCGGCCGGTCACCAGCAGCGCCGCCGCGGCCACGACGGCGGCCAGCGGCATCGCCCACACCCACCACGCCACCCCGCCAGGGGCGGCGGCCAGCGTGCCGACCGTCGGGACGGTCAGTTTGGGGGAGACCAGCGACACCTGGTACGTGGCGGGCTCGGCGGGCGTCGCGAATCCCATGTCCGTCGTCGTCAGCACCAGCCGCAGCCGGTGGCCGACGGCGAAGTTGTGGTCGACGGCGGGCAGTGTGACCGCGACCTCCGCGCTGGTCGCGCCCTCGGGGATGGCCACCCGGATCGGCGCCACCAGCCCGGCGGGCAGGGAAGGCGGCTGGACGCTGTCGGCCACGTCGTAGAGCTTGGCGAACAGGGTCGCCTCGGTCCCGCCCTGCCCCGACACCCTGATCGTGGCCGTCGAGCTGCCGGTGAGCTGCAGCGGCTCGGTGAGCGGCCGGGACTCGAACGCGGCGCTCTGGCCGGGCATGTCGATCGCGACGCCGGGCGTGTTCTGGCCGCCGAGCAGGCCGCCGACGCCGGGCACCGACGAGATCGAGGCGGGTGCGCCGCCGGGCGGGTTGGCGATGTTCTGGGCGGGGCCCGACAGTTCGACGGCGCTGGTGGCGGTGCCGCCGAGACCGGGGTAGGAGCCGGTCTCCGGGTGCAGGCGCACGCGCTGGCGGGTGCCGGGGTCGCGGCCGCCGTCGCGGGTCACCGTGAACCCGCTGACCGGCGGCGCCGCCTGTCCGGCCCCCTCGCCCTTCAGGTAGCGGGCGAACCAGGCCGACGACTGCTCGAACACCCAGTCGACCTCGCCGTCGCCGCCGTCGTGCCCCCCGTCGAACCAGGCCAGGCTGACCGGCGTGCCGCCGGCGGCGATCGCCCTGGCGTTGGCGTCGGCGTGGCTGAGGGGGAACAACGAGTCGCGCTGGCCCTGGATGAGCAGGGCCGGCGCCTTGATCCGGCCCGCCACGGTGATCGGGCTCGACTTGCGCAGCAGGTCGACGGCCTCCTGCGTGGGCCTGCCCGTCTTGGCGACCTGTTCGTACACGTTGCAGATCTCGGGACGGAACCTGCCGCACCTGGCCTGCTCGGGCGTGAGCGGGCGGGTGGCCTCGGGCCGTCCGCCCAGGGCGAGGCTGTCGAGCGAGACGCCCTGGCCGAAGAAGATGCCCGCCCACATGCGCTTGAACACACCGTTCTCCGCCTCCGGCAGGCCGTCGGCGGCGGAGGTGCCGGCGTCGCCGGTCGCGGAAAGCGGGGCCGCCGTGTTGGGGAAGAGCGCGTCGGCCAGGTCGGACCAGGTGATCCGCGGGACGATGGCGTCGACGCGCTGGTCATGGGCCGCCGTCATCAGCGCGATGGCGCCGCCGTACGAGCCGCCCGCGATGCCCACGCGTGGGTCGCTCGGCGCGTCGAGCAGGACCTCTGGGCGCTCGGCCAGCCAGTCGATGAGCTGCTTGACGTCCTTGACCTCGTAGTCGGGCGAGTTGAGCGCGATCTCGCCGGTCGAGCGGCCGAAACCGCGCGCCGACCACGTCAGTACGGCGTAGCCCTCCTTGGCGATGCGGACAGCCTCATCCCTGACGCTCCGCTTGCTGCCGCCGAAACCGTGGCCGAGCAGCACGGCAGGCGCCTTCCCTCCGCCCGGAGGCGGGAAGAACGTCGTGTCGAGCTGGACCCGCTGGTCGTCGGCTGGTCCGTCGACGACGGTGATGGTCTGATCCTGGCCCCGCACCTCGGCACCCGACGGCCACACCAGCCACGTCGTCACGGCGATGAGGGCGAGCGCCGCCGCAGACGCGGCCACACGCTTCATGCGGCGAGCCTACTGACCACACCTGAGAGATCGCTGAGACGGCCCGTCCGCCTCTACGCTCGGACACCATGGACTATCTGGAGACCAACAGGGCCAACTGGAACTCCAGGGTGCCCGTCCACGTCGGCAGCGACTTCTACGACGTCGAGGGCTTCGTCGCCGGCCGGAGCCCGCTGCGGCCGTTCGAGCGTGAGGAGGTCGGCGACGTGTCCGGCCGCCGCCTGGCCCACCTGCAGTGCCACATCGGGCTCGACACCCTCGCCTGGGCCCGCCTCGGGGCGGAGGTGACCGGCCTCGACTTCTCCGCGGCCGCCGTCGCCCAGGCGGAGGGCATCGCCGCCGAGTGCGGCCTGCCGGCGAGGTTCGTCACGGCCGACGTGTACGACGCCGCCGAGAAGCTCGGCCGGGCCGCGTACGACATCGTCTACACCGGCGTGGGAGCGCTGGTCTGGCTGCCCGACCTGACACGGTGGGCGCAGACCGTGGCCGCGCTGCTCAAACCGGGCGGCTTCCTCTATCTCGCCGAGTTTCACCCCTTCCCCGACATCCTGGACGAAGCCACGGGCACCACCGTCACGCACGACTACTTCGACCGCGAGCCGCAGGTCTGGGTCGAACCGCACACCTACACCGGCGGCGAGGAGCTCGAACACCAGACGTCCGTGCAGTTCCTGCACGGCCTCGGCGACGTCGTGAGCGCGGTGGGCGCGGCGGGGCTGCGGGTGGAGTTCCTCCACGAGCACGACTTCACGCTCTTCCAGCGCTTCTCGACGCTGGAGGCCGCCGGCGGCACGTATCGCGTCCCCGGCGGCGCCCCCAGGCTGCCCCTCATGTACTCCCTGCGCGCCTGCGCCGCCGGCGAACCCTCACCGGCGGCCACTCCCGGCGACTGACCGGGAACGGTGACCGTAAGATTTGCTTCCGTGAAGTCTCCAGCGTCGATCAAAAAGGCCGCGCAGTGGGCCTTGCCCTATTGGACCAGAGGCCAGGCGGGGCGCGAGACGCCGCACGACCTGTTCAGGGTGCTCTACTTCGGATGGCTGGCGGCGTTCACGCTCAAGCTGCTCGGGTCGGCGTGGGACGTCTCGTGGCACTTCAAGTGGCTGCGTGACGATCTCGCCCCGCCCCACGTGCTCAACTCCGCGGGCACCGCCCTCGCCCTGGCCCTCACCATCATCCACGGCTACACCGGCTACGGCGTCGACAAGGCCGCGCTGCGCCTGATCCAGTGGGGCACCGGCATCTTCCTCGTCGCGGTCCCGCTCGACCTGATCAACCACCGCGTCAACGGGCTCGACATCACCTCGTGGAGCCCGTCCCACCTCATGCTCTACCTTGGAACGTTCTTCATGATCGCGGGCGTGATCCGTGGCTGGTTCATGGGAGCGCCGCCCGGCAGGGAGCGCGTGGTCGTGCTCGGCGCGTTCCTCGCCTTCTTCCTGGAGAACGTGCACTTCCCCGAGCAGCACCAGGAATACGGCATCCTGTCGATCGGCGCCTGGGACAACGGCGCCGTCTACGCCGAGCCGATCCTGCTGCAGTTCGCCGCCGACCAGATGGGGCGGCCGATCGACCGCACGATGATGACCGGGTTCGCTCTGCCCGTGCCCGACTTCCTCTACCCCGTCTACGCGGTGGTCGTCGGAGTCTCGGTGCTGGTGGTGGCGAGGACTTTGATCGGCAGGTTCGGCGCCGCCACGCTGGTGGCCGTCGCCTACGTCGGGGTGCGCACGCTCATCTGGCCGCTGCTGACCTACACCGGGTTCCCGCCGTCGGCGGTGCCGTTCTTCCTCGTGATCGCCGGGCTGCTGGTGGACGTCGCGTTCCTGGTGCGGCCGCCCGCCCTGCGCGCCCTGCTCGGCGCCGCGGTCGCGACGGCCGGCGCGTACGCCGCGCTCGCGGCCCAGAACGCGGTCATGGGCGGTGTGTACGACCTGCTCATCGGCCGGCAGGGCCTGCTCGGCGCACCCCCGCTCGTCACGTCGTCGGCCGTCTGGTCGGGGCTCGGCCTGCTGGCCGCCTGGCTGGCGGTCGAATGGCTGGCACACAGGCGCCGCGCGAGCCCGGGCCGAGCCGCCTCACCCGTGATCGCTCCCGCCACCCACTAGCGCGTCCGCCCTACCCTTGTGGCGCCCGGCGGGGCGGCGTCGCCGGTCAGACGATCGAGGCGCGGGTGAGCGCCACCGCCACGCCGTACGCCAGCCCCATCACGCCGACCTCGGCCGCCGCCCATCCCACGAGGGCGGTGGCCCGGCCCTTGCGCACGGCGGGCAGCAGGCGGAAGCGGATGTGCGCCGCCAGCGGCACCAGCAGGGTCACCAGCGCCGCCTTGGCCACGACCAGGAGACCGTAGTCGCTGGTCAGGAGCGCGTCGGGGAGCCTCACCCCGGGCGTGAGCGCCATCGTGCCGAGCCCTGTGATCAGCCCGGACAGCGCCACCATGAACAGGCACACCGAGGCGATCCTGGAGAACTTGGGCAGCGCCATGGCGAGCAGGCCAGGGTGGGGCGCGACGAAGATCGCGGT
>NZ_SMJZ01000209.1 GCF_004348345.1 Nonomuraea longispora | reverse complement strand
GGTGGATTTCGTGGTGGCGGTGGGGTCGGGGGTGTACCGGCCGGAGCAGGTGGAGGAGCGCCGGGGTTGGGTGTGTTTCGAGATCGATGAGCGGTTGGCGGTGGGTGAGCGGCCGGTGGGCTGGCGGGTCAAGTCGTTGTGGGTTCCGCGACGTGTGTGGGATCGCTTCGTGGCTGCGGTGGGTGATGAGGTGTTCGCGCGTGTGGGTCATGAGTGGGTAGGTGCCTGGCGCGAAGAGGTTCGGAAGCCATCTCTGCCGGGGGATTCGATCGGGGGGACGGCTCGGGCAGGGGTGTAGGTGCCGCTCTCGAAAAAGGGGGTGCTCCGCGCCGTCTGATGCAGGGACGAGGCTGCGTCATGGTGTGGCTGCGGAGTGCGCCCGTAGCCCCTTTTCGAGAGCGGCTCTTTCGGTGTTAGCCGGGAGGAGTCCCGGCGGTGTCCCAGAGTCGTTGACCGTTTTGCGCAGGGGCGGCCGGGGTCAGGTCATGTTGCGATGAGAGAAAGGGAACTGGGTGGACATCTTTGAGGTCGGAGAAGGGCAGCCGGGAAGGCGGTGCGGTAAGACGGGGAAATGGTCGTACGCCTCGCAGGAGGAGGCGTTACGGTGCCTGCGCAAGATCCAGGCCAACCCGGATCCGGTGAAGCAGAGCTTAGGCTACGTGCCGATCATGGTGTACAGGTGCCGGTTCGCCGACCACTGGCACCTGTCGCATAAGGGCCGGGTCGAAGGGGTGCGCAGGCGGCGGCGCAAGGGAGCCGGGGGGTACCGGTGAAGGCGCAGGACGGGAGTGCAGGCGGCGGCGCGCAGTTGCCTCACCTGATCCGGGCGCTGGGGCTGAGGTGCTTGCGGATGACGGGTGTCAGCCCGGAGTGGGCGGTGCGGGGCCGGGTCTACTCGATGACCGTGGTGAAGGATTCCCGGGTTCTGAGGTACGTGCTTTATCTGCCCGTCAACGGGCTGCGCAGGGAGTTCTATCAGCTCACGATCGACGGTGAGGAGGTGGAGGCGGGGAGTGTGGCGGAGGCTATGAGGGAGCTTGCCGGGAAGGCCGGTCAGGGCAGGCGTGCGGCGTCCGTTTCGCCGGGAACTCCGCAGCAGGTGCGTAAGGGTGTGGTCATGCGGGTCTAGGCGGGGTGCCGGGCACGGGGTCACGTGCTGGTCGGGTCGCGGGCGTGGGCGCATGGTCGACGGTGGGAGACGGTGGGAGACGGTGGGAGATGCGCCGGGTCGAGTGGGGCGGTCGAGTGTCGGCGGGTTCGGGCTGGTTCGGCGGTTCCGGCGAGGGGCGTGCCGTCCGGGCGGCGAGGGCGAGCACGGCGCTCCAGCGCCGCGCGCAGTCCCGATGGCGATCCGGCCCGGCGCGTCCCCGATGCCGGGACCGTCTAGGACCGGTACCGGCTGGCGGGGGCCCTGTTACGGTCTGGCACGTTCGCGAGGGGTTGGCTTTTGGCCACGAGCGGAGCAATGCGGCCTGTGCGCGAGCGGAGCGATGCGCGAGCGGGTGTTTCCGCCCGGCTCGGCCGGGCGGGCTTGATCTAGTAGGGAAGCTCATCACACAGGCGAAGGGGCGCACGAAGGGGCGCGGGGGCATGTGCCCGATCTCGTTCCGGGCATGCCGAGCTGATGGCACGGCGCGAGTTGTCGCAGATCACAGGCGTACTGTGGAAGGGGTACGGGGACCGATCGTCTACTTTACAGGTGATCGTGGTGACTTTTTCCGCTCAGATGGCGCAGCGTCGAAACGGTCTGGTGTTGACCTTGAGGGGTGAACTCGATGTGTCTACGAGCCCCTGCCTGCTCAACGCTGTCGGTGCTGCGCTTGCCGGAGGGTTGCCGGTCAACCTGCTCGTAGACATGAGCGGCGTGAGGTTCTGTGACTCGCATGGCCTGGAAGCGCTGCTGGAGGTGCAGGGCAGGGTGACCAGGACGGGTGGGCGCATGGAGCTGGCTCATGTAAACGGCAGGGTCCGCCGCGTCCTGGACCTGTCGGGCTTGAGTCGCGCCTTCATCATCGTGTAGCGCCAGTCAGTGCCGCCAGTTAGCTGGGGTCGCTCACCACACGCGGCGGGTCGGTGCACGAGGGTCGCCGGTGGCGTGGCTCGCGTGAGTAGGCACGCTGTGGACCGACACCGCGAAGGACACGAGAAGAAGGGACTCAAACACCGGGCGCAACGGCCGTGCGCATCGTCCCGATCCCGCCCGAACTCGTCGCCCTCCTGCGGGCCTACCTCAACGAGTTCCCGCCCGCTGCGGACGGCAGACTGTCCTACAACGGACCCGATCAAGGCTACTTCCGCGCCCGCCACTACCAGGACGGACGGCGACGTGCCCGCAAAACGGCCCTGAGCGAGGCTGAGCGCGCTTCACACGTCGCGCGGCGTCCCACGACCTTCGCCACTTCAACGCCTCCATGCTCATCCTGGCGAGCGTAGACGCAGCCCAGGTAGCGCGCAGGCTCGGCCACTCCGTCCAAACCCTGATGGCCGTCCACGTCCACTGGATCGACACCGGGGAAGACGCGACCACGCGAAGATCGAAGCAGCCCTGACGGGAAAACCGATCTCCCCCCAAGCCTGTGACCAGCGAAAACGCCAGCGAAAACGCAGCCCACGGGCCAACCAGCCGACAATTACCCCGTAGCAGCCTCAAAGCACAGGTCAGCCCCCTGATCACCCATAAACCGTGGCACTCCCTGGAGGGCCATCGGCCATCCACGGCGGGTGGCCGACCCCGACGCAGCCGTAAGGCTAAAAAGGAGAAAGATCCGGACGCTTGGGAAGAACGCCATCGCCCGAGGAGACGCCCCGCAGGCGGCGGGAGACCCAGGGCACCAGGTGTTCGCGCATCCACTGGGCGTCCTCGCGCCGGCGCGCCCGGGGGTCGACCGCGCGCTCCGGCCAGCCCTTGCGCCAGTCGTCGAACGGCACGCCCAGCACGTCGAGCACCCTCGCGGCGACCAGCCGGTGTCCGTCCTCGTTCAGGTGGAGGCGGTCGGCGCTCCACGCCCGCCAGTCGCGCAGCCCCTGCATCGACCACTGGTCGACGAGCCGGCACCCGTAGAGGTCGGCGATGGAGCGCAGGTGCAGGTAGAAGATGGCGAAGCGGCCGCGCAGGCGGCGCATCACCGGGGTGTCGCGCGGGTCGACGCCAGTGAACAGCAGCACGTCGGCGCCCCCGGCCCGAAGGTCGCGTACGGCCCGCGCGACCTGCTTGGCCATCACGTCGGGGTCGCTGCCGGGCCTGAGCAGGTCGTTGCCTCCCGCGCAGAAGCTGACCAGGTCGGGCGCCATCTCCACGGCCAGCGGCACCTGCTCGGCGACGATCTGGCCGATCAGTTTGCCGCGCACGGCCAGGTTGGCGTAGCGGAAGCCGGGGTTGTCGGTGGCGAGCCGTTCGGCCACCCGGTCGGCCCAGCCACGGTAGTGGCCGTCCGGCCCGGAATCGTTCAGCCCTTCGGTGAAACTGTCGCCGAGAGCGACGAAGGACTTGTAGTGCCTCATGAGGTCGTCTTCATCTCCGCGATAGCGTGCAGCGCAAGGACGTATGACTGTAGCCCGAAGCCCGCGATCGTGCCCGTCGCCACCCCGGCGACGACGGAGGTATGGCGAAACCCTTCCCTGGCCGCGGGGTTGGAGATGTGCACCTCCACGAGCGGGGCGGTGCGCTGGGCGATGGCGTCGCGCAGGGCGTAGGAGTAGTGGGTGAAGGCGGCGGGGTTGAGCACGACGGGGATGCGGCCGTCGCAGGCCTCGTGGATCCAGCCGATCAGCTCGGCCTCGTCGTCGGTCTGCCGCACTTCGACGTGTTCGCCGAGTTTGCGGCCGGTGTCGCGGCAGAGGGTGGCGAGGTCCTCGAACGTCTCGGCGCCGTAGACGTCGGGCTCGCGGACGCCGAGCCGGCCCAGGTTGGGGCCGTTGAGCACGAGGATCATGCGGAGATCTCCTTGTAGGCGGCTTCGAGCAGCTCTTCTGCGGGGTCTTCGAGGCGGCCGGGCCGCGCCGGCCCGTCGAGCACGACGAAGCGCTGCTTCGCTCCGCGGTTCTTCTTGTCCAGGCGCATGTGGTCGCGCAGCCGGGACCAGGCGCCCGCGTGGTAGGAGACGGGCAGGCCGACGCTCGTGAGGATCGACCTGGTGCGTTCGACGACGTCGAAGCGTCCGGAGAGCCGTGACAACTCGGCGGCGTAGACCATGCCGATGGCGACGGCTTCGCCGTGGCGGATGGTGTAGTGCTCCTCGCGCTCGATGGCGTGGGCGAGCGTGTGGCCGTAGTTGAGGATCTCGCGCAGGCCGGACTCGCGCAGGTCGGCCCCCACGACGTCGGCCTTGACCTGGATCTTGCGCTCGATGAGCTCGCGGGTGTGGGGGCCGCCGGGCGTGGTGGCGGCCTCCGGATCGGACTCGACGAGCGTGAGAATGGCGGGGTCGGCGATGAAGCCGCCCTTGATGATCTCGGCGAGGCCGGCGACGTAGTCGGCTCTGGGCATGCCGGCCAGCGTGGACAGCTCGCACAACACTCCGGCCGGTGGAAGGAACGTGCCGACGAGGTTCTTGCCCTCGGGGGTGTCGATGCCGTTCTTGCCGCCGACGGCCGCGTCGACCATGGCCAGCAGTGTCGTGGGCACGAGGACGACCTGCACGCCGCGCAGCCACGTGCCCGCCACGAACCCGGCCAGGTCGGTGGTCGCTCCCCCGCCCACGCCGACCACGGCGTCGGAGCGGGTCACGCCGTGCCGGGCGAGCGCGGACCACAGGCGGGCGGCCACGTCGACGGACTTGGCCTGCTCGCCGTCGGGCACGGGCAGGTCGGCCACCTCGTAGCCGCGTTGCGACAAGGCAGCGGTGACCGGCTTGGCCAGATCGGGCAGGCTTTCTGGGCGGATGACCGCGACGGTGCGCGCGCCCGGTTTGAGCAGTGTCGTCAGCTCGTCCTGCACGCCGGTGCCGACCACGACGTCGTAGGGGCTGTCGCCGTGTACGTGGATGCGCGTCGCGCTCATGCGGGCAGCCCTCTCACGATCTCGTCGGCGAGCTCGGCCGGCTCTCGTTTGTCGGTGACCACGGTGGTCACGGCCAGCCGCTCGTAGACCGGCCGCCGCTCCTCCATGAGCTTCTTCAGCTGGCTGCGCGGGTTGAGCACGAGCAGCGGCCTGGCCGAGCCGAGCCCGACCCGTTGCACCGCGTCGGAGAGCCCCACCTGAAGGTAGACCACGTGGTGGCCGTCGAGCAGGCCCTGGGTCTCCTCGTTGAGCACGGCGCCGCCGCCCAGGGACAGGATGCCGTCGTGCTCGGCCAGCGCCTCGCGCACGGCCTGATGCTCCAGCTCGCGGAAGCGGGCCTCGCCGTCCTCGACGAAGATGTCGGAGACGGGTTTGCCCGCCACGGCTTCGACGTCGGCGTCGGTGTCGCGGAACCCGACACCGAGCCGCTCGGCCAGCAGCCGCCCGATCGTGGTCTTGCCCGACCCGGGAGGGCCGATCAGCACGACGATGCTCGCCGGTGGCTTTGCGCTCATTTGATCACCATGGAAGAGAGGTAGCCGGACAGGTTGCGCGCGACCTCCTCGACGGAGTCGCCGCCGAACTTCTCGAGCGCCGTGTCGGCCAGCGTCAGCGCGACCATCGCCTCGGCGACGACGCCCGCGGCCGGCACGGCGCACACGTCGGAGCGCTCGTGGTGGGCCTTGGCCGCCTCGCCGGTCTTGACGTCGATGGTGGCCAGGGCCCTGGGCACCGTGGAGATCGGCTTCATCGCGGCGCTGACGCGCAGGACCTCGCCATTGGTCATGCCGCCCTCGACGCCTCCCGCGCGGTTGGTGACGCGCCTGACGCCGTCGTCCGCGGTGTATTCGATCTCGTCGTGGGCGCGCGAGCCGGGCCGCATGGCGGTCTCGAAGCCGTCGCCCACCGCGACGCCCTTGATGGCCTGGATGCCCATGAGCGCCCCGGCCAGCCGGGAGTCGAGCCTGCGGTCCCAGTGGGTGTAGCTGCCGAGGCCCGGAGGCAGGCCGTAGGCCAGCACCTCCACGACGCCGCCGAGCGTGTCGCCGTCTTTGTGCGCCTTGTCGATCACGGCGACCATCGCGGCGCTGCCCTCGGGGTCGGCGCACCTGACCGGGTCGTCGTCGATGCGGGCCTGGTCGCCCGGCCCTGGCAGCGTCTCGGCCGGGGTCCCGGCCCCGCCGATGGAGGTGACGTGGCTGACGATGTCGACGCCGAGCGCCTGCTTGAGGAAGCGCCTGGCGACCTCGCCGAGCGCGACGCGAGCCGCGGTCTCGCGGGCGCTGGCCCTGTCGAGCACCTGCCTGGCGTCGTCGAAGCCGTATTTCTGCATGCCGGCCAGGTCGGCGTGCCCGGGACGGGGGCGGGACCTCGGGGCGTTGCGGGCCAGACCCTCCAGCTCGGCCGGGTCGACCGGGTCGGCCGCCATGACCTTCTCCCATTTCGGCCACTCGGTGTTGCCGATGCGGATGGCGACGGGGCTGCCCATCGTGCGCCCGTGACGCACGCCGCCCACGATCGTCACCTGGTCCTGCTCGAACTTCATCCGCGCGCCCCGGCCGTAACCGAGCCTGCGGCGGCGCAGGGCCTCGTCGAGGGCGGCCGTGGTCACCTCGACACCGGCAGGCAGGCCTTCGAGGACGGCGACGAGTTCGGGCCCGTGGGATTCTCCGGCGGTCAACCAGCGCAACATGACTCCAAGTCTTCCATGTGCGGCCCAGTGGCCTGACCGGCGTTCACCAACCGAGACATAGCACGCTCAACGCGCCTAGCAGCATGAACGGACCGAAAGGGAACTCGGTGTCCCGGGTCCCGCGCTTCGTCACCAGGAGGGCGACGGCGTACAGCGCTCCCAGCACCTGCCCGGCAAAGGCGGCGACGACCAGCGCCTGCCAGCCCAGCGCCGCGCTCGTCATGCCGATGAGCCCGGCCAGCTTCACATCTCCCAGCCCCATCGCGTACGGCCTGGCGAACCAGAGCACGCCGTACACCAGCGCCAGCGCCGCCCCGCCGGCCAGCGCCGCCGGCAGCTCCCCCGTCGGCAGCAGCGCCAGCGCCATGACCGGGTACGCCGGAAGCGTGATCGCGTCGGGCAGCAGGCTGGTACGCCAGTCGACCACCGCCAGGGCCACCCCGATCACGGCGAAAAGCGTGTACGGCAGCCCCACCCGCCACGCGACGAGCGCGGTGACGGCGGCGCACACCACCTCGATGGCCGGCGGCCATGGGGGCGCGGGGGTGACATCGTCGTCATAGGCGTCGGCCAGTGCCCGGATGGCGCGTCCGCACAGGAGTCCGAGCAGCGCCATGAGTGCGACCACGCACAGACCCTAAACCGCCCGCCCCGCCCCCGCGGGCCGATCGCGGACCCAGGCCGCACCACCGATCGCCGCTTCGCGAGGCCCGCCCCGGCGGAGTGTCGCGGGATCCGGTTCGCCGGCATGGATGGCGGTCCGGCCCTTGCGGCCGGCCAGCCGATCACGGACACTTCCGGCGTGGACAGAGATCGGTTCGTCAGGTTCGCGGTGGTCATCGCAACTTTCGTACTCATCCCTGTCCTGCTCGAAATGCTGGCCTGGTACATCGAGGGCGAGGAGTACGACGTCGCCCGCGCGGTCACCGTGGTCTCCGTGGTGACGGGAATGGCCCTGATCGCTCTGGTCGCCGGCAGGCTGCGCGGACGGCTCCCGACCATGCTGGTCACGGCCATGACCGTGATGGCGGCCGGGGGAATCGTGCTGGGGTTCGCGGCGGGGTTCGGGCCGGTCCTGTGGAACGGGCACATGCCCGGCGAACTGCTCGGCCTGTCGATGACCGGGATCGCCGCGTTCACCCTGCTGACCGGGACGTACCTGCTGGTGCTGTTCCGGCGAGGCCTGTACGTGCCGCACCTGGAGGCGACGGCGGGCCCGTCGCCCACCACGACCAAGCGCAAGGTGATCGGCGAGTCGGAGATCCTGATCCGCACCCAGCCGGAGATCAGCGCGGCGCTGGAGAAGGCGCTCGCGAGCTGCGTCTCCCTGATCGACCAGGACGACCTGCACTTCGTGGCCTTCTTCGGCCCCGGCGGCTGCGCCTTCTACAGCGACGTGCTCGACGACGGCGACCTGCAGCACTTCTTCCACGAGACGTCGGCCGAGGAACGCAGGCTGTCCTACCTCAAGCTGGGCCGCCAGCTCGAGTGGATCGGGCAGCGGCTCGACACGCACCTCAAGCTGCTGGAAAGCGGCACGGTGATCAGGACCGTGCTGGACGTGGAGCGCGGCGCGCTGTTCCACTACTGGGTCGACCACGGCCGCTACGTCGTGGGCGTCACGCTCGACCAGCGCAAGGTCGGTGAGGCCGACGACAAGATGGCCAAGCTCGTCGACATGATCCGCGGGCACTTCACGTTGCCGCCCATCAACCAGCGCAGACGGCCCGAGCCGGGCGGGAACGTGCGCGCGCTCAGGAAAGACCAGGCGTGGCCGGAGTCGGGCTCCTGACGGGTGACGAATCAGCCGTCCCGCATGGCGTAGAACGGGTGACGTGCCCGGAGCCGGATCCGCGTGCCGGACGACGCGTGGAGGGCGTTCGTCACCTATGGGGAGGTCATGGGGAGGTCATGGGGAGGACCTGCGCCCCCACGGGAAGCGGCGACGCCTGCGGGGCGGCTCCACCCGGGCGACGGTGACGCCGCTGAGCTCGCCCACGGTGCCGGACTCGACCGCCGCGAGCGCCGCCAGCGTCTCCCCCTCGATCACGAACTGCACAGGACCGGCGACGTCCACCACGACCGCCGCCGCCCGTTCCTGCACGGCGGCCTGGCAGACCTGGAGCGCGGTGGCCTGGATGGGGCGGGCGTCCGGACGCCACCTGGCCAGCGCGCCGGCGCCGGTGAACGCGAGCACCGCGTGCCTGCCGTCCTGCCCGACGAGCTTGGGGAGGGCCATCTCGCTCTCCTTCTCCTGCCGCAGCCCGTGCGCGCCGACCTCGCTCTCGGCCAGCAGGGCGACCACGGGCACGAGCAGCCTGGCGCCACTCAGCGCGGCCAGGACCTCGGCGTCGCCGACCGTGCCGGCCTCGTAGGCGGCCAGGGCGGCGGCGACGGCGGGAGCGGCGCCACCGTCGTCGTGGGGGTCCAGAGGTTGCGGAATGCTCGGCACAACCCCCGAGACTACCCGCGCTGGAGCCTGGCGAGGATCGGGTGGACGGTGCCGCTCGGCATGCCTGTCAGCTCGCACGGTTCGAGCAGGTACCGGGCCTGTTCGGGGCAGGCGAGGAAGCGCGGAGTACCGCCGGCGTGGGCATGGTCATCCGCGGCCCGAGGTGATCAGCACCGGTCGGCGGGTGTTCGGCGACGTGCCGGTCGAGATCCGCAACGAGGCCCGGGTGCACCTGTGGTACGAGGAGCGGTTCGGCGTGCCGTGCCCGCCGTACGACAGCACCGAGGACGCGATCGCCTCCTTCCCCGCCACGACGTGCGCGCTGGGCGCCCGGATCACGCCGGCGGGCGAGTGGCGACTGTACGCCCCCTACGGCGTGGCCGACGCCTTCGACCTGCGCCTGCGTCCCAACCCGAGGCAGGCGCCCCGGCAGGTGTACGAAGCCAAGGTCGCCCGCTGGACCAGGGACTGGCCCGAACTCACCGCCCTCCCCTGGCCCTGACGGCACCGGCCGCGGCCGGCCACGCCGGCCCCGTACCGCGCGAACGGATTCCCGGGTCACGTCGCGGCGACCGGTCACGGGCTGGTTGAACCACGGCGCAGGGCCGGCGGTGCGCTCCGTGACGGCGGCCGGCCGGTGAAGGGTCAGAGTGCGTTCCCCTGGAGGGCCCTCAGCCACCTGCCGCGGGTGGCTGGGCCCGGCGAAGCCGTAAAGTCTGACAGAACATCAATCATGGACGGAGATGGCGGCGACGGGACCACCTCCGGAGGGGCCCTGGTGGACGGCGGCCACGGAGACGAAGACGGCCGGGTCGCCCGTGACCGAGGCCGCGACTCCGCCCACGGTCGCCTTGATCTGCCGGTGCCAGTGCACGTCGGAGTCGTCCAGCATGATGTTGCGCCGCCCGCGCACCCGCCCTGAGGGGTCGGCCTCGCACTTCATGAACACGTTCACCAGCCGCCCGCCGAGGTCGGACGGGCGGGGGCGTTCGGGCAGCGGCAGCCCGGAGTCCCTGATGGCCTCCCAGATGCCGTCGGCGTCGAGGGCGTCCTTCATGACGCTGTGGCCGATGCGGTAACGGCCGCCGATCCCGCGTACGTTCCCCACCAGCACGATCTGGGCCCGGTCGAGTTCCACGCCCGACGAGCAGGAGGCCACCGACGAGTAGAGCGACAGGTCCTTGTGGATCTGGTCGGCGCTCGGCATGTCGATCTCGCCGAGCGCGACGGCGATGCCGAGGGCGGTGGTGGAGTTGGACAGGTCCATGGAGGGGCCGGTCTCCTCGATGGCGGTGTCCTGGCCGCGGCTCTTGGCGTCGGTGATGGTGGCGAGGGTGAGCAGCGGCGTCTTGGTCTGTACGTAGTGGACGTCGCGCGGGTCGTCGATGCCGGCGATCTTCATGGCCTCGCGCACGCCGGCGGCCACCTTCTCCACCATGGCGGGCCTGCCGATGTCCTCGGGGAGGATCACGTCGCTCATCGCCACGCCCACCGACAGCCGTGGCTCGTCGGAAGGGGGCGCGTCGGCCGTGGTGGCGAAGACGGTGGCGTGCGGGCTGAGCACTCCGTCGGTGCCGCCCGACCAGACCAGCGGCACGTTGTCCGGCGCCGGATGGCCGTGTTCGGCGAGCACCTCGCGGAAGGCCCGGTCGGCGAGGATGCGCGTGTAGTCGTTGACGCCGCCGTTGCCCTCGGTCTTGCCGATGACGGCGAGCACCCGGCCGGCTTCGATCACCCCGTCGGCGATGAGCCGTGACAGCCCCGAGGCGTCGGTGACGCTCTCGATGGGCACCTTGCGCACTTCTATCGGGTCCGGCATGCGAAGCCCCTTCTTCCCGGTCCTTTCCCCCTGTCCTGGCGACGCTAGCCGAGCCGGTCAGCGGGGTTCATGGTCAATGTCTGCCCAGGAACGCCGCGGACGATGTCAACCTGCGCTGAGCGGCGGCGGTAGGGTCGCGCATGTGATTCGCGAAGCCCACGTCAACGGGATCAAGCTCGTCTACCGGGAGGAAGGCGATCCCTCCGCTCCCGCGCTCCTGCTGCTCCATGGACGCACCGCCGACCACAACGACTGGAACGGCATCACCCAGCATTTCGCCGCCCGCTATCACGTTCTGGCGCCCGACCTGCGCGGGCACGGCGCGAGTGAGCGTCCCGGCGAATACGCGGTTCCCGCCATGGCCGACGACGTCGCCGCGCTGCTCGACGACCTGGGCATCGAACGCGCCACGGTGGTGGGGCACTCGCTCGGCGGCATCGTGGCCTACCTGCTGGCCATGGGCCGTCCCGAGCGGGTGGAGCGGCTGGTGCTGGAGGATCCGCCGCAGCCGTACCCGATCGGCAACCGCCCGCCGATCGTGGAGGACGGGTCGACGGCGTTCGACTGGCGGATGGTGCACCAGACGGAGCGGCAGCTCGTCGCCCCCGACCCCGCCTGGCGGGAGGGGCTGGCGCGGATCACGGCGCCGACGCTGGTGGTGTCGGGCGGGGCGGCGAGCCACCTTCGCGCGCAGGATGTGGCGGCGCTGATCCCGGGGGCCGAGCTGGTGACGATCGAGGTGGGTCACCTGATCCACGTCACCGCGCGCCGCGCGTTCCTGCGTGCGGTGGACGAATTCCTGAACGGCGCGGCCGCGGCTTCCTGATCGCCTGGCCGCTGCTCGGCTCGATCACCACGGGCTCCCTGATCGTCGGGCCGGCTCCCGACTAAACACACCTGGCCGGGGCAAACGTGACATTGTGCCGAAGATCCGCCAAGGTGGAGAGGTGCGGACGAAGCTCAGCGATCATGTGAAGGAACGGCTGAGCACGTTCGGCCTCATGGCGCCGTCCATCGCGCAGTGCGCGCTCGGCGCCGCGCTCGCCTGGCTCGTCGCCATCGAAGTGCTCGGCCATCCGCGGCCCATCTTCGCGCCGATCTCGGTGCTCATCTGCGTCGGCGTGGGGCTCGGCCAGCGCCTGCGCCGCCTGATCGAGATGGTCGTCGGAGTCAGCCTGGGCGTCGGCGTGGGCGACCTGCTGGTGTCCTGGATCGGCTCGGGCGCCTGGCAGCTCGCGCTGGTGGTGGCGCTGGCGATGGCCGTAGCGGCACTGCTCAACAGCGGGGCGCTCTTCGTTGCGCAGGCCGGATCATCGGCCGTGCTGGTGGCCACGCTGGTTCCCGGCGATGGCGTGGGCGGCCTGGACCGCATGGCCGACGCGCTCACCGGCGGCATCATCGGGATCGCGGCGGTCGCGCTGCTGCCCGCGAGCCCGTTCATGATCGCCGCCAAGCACCTTTCCGGGGTGCTGGACGCCCTGTCGACGATGCTGGAGGAGGCCGCGGCGGCGATCGAGAAGCGGGACGTGGACCTGGCCGCCGAGGCACTGGAGGAGGCGCGCCACACGCAAGGGGCCGTGGAGGAGTTCGAGGCGGCCCTGAAGACCAGCAAGGAGATCGCCATGATCTCGCCGGTGCACTGGCACCGGCGGGCCCGGCTGGCCCGCTACGAGACCGCGGCCGTGCCGGTGGACCTGGCGCTGCGGAACGCGCGGGTGCTGATCAGGCGCACGCTGGCCTCACTCGGGGAGGTCAGCCCTCCCCCGGCCGCGCTGGCCGAGGCCATGCGGGAGGTGTCGGAGGCGGCGCTACTGCTGCAACTGGAGCTGGGGGCGGGCCGCGAGCCGACGCTGGCGCGCCAGGCGCTGCTCGCCGTCGCGGCCAGGGAGAGGCCCCCGCAGCTCGGGTTCTCCGCCCACGTCATCATCGCGCAGCTGCGGTCGGTGGTGGTCGATCTGCTGCAGGCGACGGGGATGGACAACGAGGAGGCGACGGCCGCGCTCACCCCGCTGGACGAGCCGAGCGGCGGCGGCCCCCGCGGTCAGTGACCACCCGTCGGCACGAACGCACGCAGCACGTCGGCGATCTCGCCGGCCTCGGTGAGCTTGCCCGAGGCGACGGCGATGACGAGGTCGTAGGCCTCGTCATCATCGGCCGGATCGAGCTCGATGCCGTTGCGGGTCAGGAAGACATAGGTGAGCAGCCAGCCTGTCCGCTTGTTGCCGTCGACGAAGGGATGGTTGGCGAGGATCGAGTGGAGCAGGGCGGCGGCCTTCACCAGCACATCGGGGTAGGCGTCACAGCCGAAGAGCGACGTGCGCGGCCGCAGGAGTGCCGCCTCGATCAGCCCGAGATCCCGCACCTCGACCGGGCCGCCCACCGCGATCCTCGCCACGCGCAGTGCCTGCTCCAGGCTGATGTATCGGGTCACTCGCCGAGCCTTCGCAGCAGGTCGGAGAAGCGCTCGGCTCCCTTGCGCGCGAGGTCCTCGGTGATCTCGTCTTCCGAGGCTCGCTCCAGATAGTCGTCAATCGCACGCAAAACGACCTGCTGCATGCTGCGCCCCTCGGCGTCCGCGCGCTTGCGGAGGGCTTCGGTCTGCTGGTCGCTGAGGCGAAGGGTCATGGCCATGCCCCTCATCGTAGGCTCGCAGGCCGAGGAGTGGTATCATCGCGATACCGTAATCTCATCCCCGTGCAATCGCGCGATGACACATACGGTGGGCGCGTCAGGACGACAGGCGCTTGAGCCGGGTCACCGCCTCTTCGATGACCTCGTCCTTCTTGCAGAAGGCGAACCGTACGAAGTGCCGCCCGCGTTCGGGATGGTCGTAGAAGACCTGCGTCGGGATCGCCACCACCCCGGCGAGGTCCGGGAGCCGGCGCGTCAGCTCCAGGCCGTCGTCGAAGCCCAGCGGCCGGATGTCGGTCTGCACGAAGTAGGTGCCCGCGGGCTTGAGCACGGACAAGCCCGCCGCCGCCAGGCCCTCCATGAGCCGGTCGCGTTTGTCCTGCAGCCCCGCCCGCAGCGCGGCCACCCACTCCAGCTCGTGCCGCAGCGCGTACGCCACCGCCAGCTGCCACGGGGCGCTCGACGTGAACGTCAGGAACTGCTTGACCGTCTGCACCGCCGTGACCAGGCCGGGCGGCGCGCACACCCAGCCGGTCTTCCAGCCGGTGACCGAGAACGTCTTGCCCGCCGACGAGATCATCACCGTGCGCTCCCGCATGCCGGGCAGCGTGGCGAGGGGAATGTGCTCGACCTCGTCGAAGGTCAGGTGCTCGTACACCTCGTCCGTCACGGCGATCAGCCCGCGCTCCTGGCACAGCTCCGCGATGACGGTCAGCTCTTCCCTGGTGAACACCGTGCCGGTGGGGTTGTGCGGTGAGTTGACCAGGACGGCCCGGGTGCGCGGCGTGACGGCGGCGCGCAGCTCGTCGGGGTCGAACGTGAAGCGGCCGTCCCGGGGCCGCATCGTCACGGCCACCAGCCGGGCCTGGGCCAGCGCGATGGAGGCGGCGTAGGAGTCGTAGTAGGGCTCGAACGCGATCACCTCGTCGCCCGGCTCGCACAGCGCCAGCACGCTCGCCGCGACCGCCTCGGTGGCGCCCACGGTGACCAGGATCTCCCCCGCCGGGTCGTAGGAGAGGCCGTAGTGGGCCGCGCGGTGCTCGGAGATCGCCTGCCGCAGGTCGAGCACGCCGGGCCCTGGTGGGTACTGGTTGGCGCCCGCGCCGATCGCCTCGACCGCGCGGTCGAGCATCGCGGCGGGCCCGTCGGTGTCGGGAAAGCCCTGGCCGAGGTTGATCGATCCGGTCCGCACGGCCAGCGCGCTCATCTCAGCGAAAATCGTCGTGCCGAAGGCGCGCATCCTGGAAACAAGTGGTTCGGTCACGTGCCCACACTATTAGTCTCGTACCGTGATCTCTCGGGTCGTGCTCGCCCTCGCCCTCACGGCGACCCCCTCCATGACGCCCGGCATGACCCCCGCCGCGCCGCCCGGAGTGGCCGCGCGGCACCCGTGCCCGGTCGCCATGCCGCCCCGCACGACCTGCGCTTTCCTGGAGGTCCCCGAGCGGAGGGACGTGCCGGGCCGCACGATCAAGGTGGCGTACGCCGTGCGCGTGGCCGGCGGCGGCGACCGCGGAAACGATCCGGTGGTCTTCATGGGCGGAGGGCCGGGGTCGGCGTCGTTGGAGACGATGGCCGTGCTGAGCGCGATGTTCCCCGATCGCGACGTGGTGACGGCCGAGCAGCGCGGCGGCCTGCGCTCCGAGCCCTCGCTGGGCTGCCCGGAGACCGCGCAGGCGCTGCTCGGGCGGTTGCGGCGGCCTCCAGCCGATGTGGGCGCCGCCGCCGTACGGTGCCGCGAACGGCTTCAGGAGCAGGGCGTCGACCTGCGGGGTTACCGCATGCGGGAGATGGCGGCCGACGTGGTGGCCCTGCGCGAGGAGCTCGGGTACGACGCGTGGCACCTGTTCGGGGTCGGTCATTCGACCAGGGTCATGGCGGCCGTGGCCGCGGCCGACCCGGGCGGCGTGCGCTCGATGGTGCTCGACTCGTTCCGGCCCCCGGGCGTGGCCCGCCACGACGGCGCCGACCGCGACCTCGGCGGCGCGCTGGCGCGGTTGGGGGTCGCGGAGCGGTTCGCGGCCGTGCGGGCCCGGCTGAACGCCTCCCCGGCCCGGGTGCCCACGACGGATCCGGTGACCGGGCGGGCTTTCACGGCCGAGGTGACCGGCGACGACCTGGCCGCGATCATGTCGGGGGCGCTGCGCGGGGCGGACGTGGCGGCGGTGGCGCCCGCGCTGGTCGGCGGGCTCGCCGAGGGGCGTGACGAGCTGCTGCGGCCGCTGGTCGACGCCGCGGGCGAGCGGATGGCGGCGCGCGTCTGGGGGCTGTATCACGCGGTGCAGTGCCAGGACGAGGTCCCGTTCAACACCTTCACCCCAAAATCCCGACTTTTCACCATAAATGCGGATAAAGCGGTGTGCGATGCTTGGCAGGTGCCCAGGTCAGAGCC
>NZ_SMJZ01000208.1 GCF_004348345.1 Nonomuraea longispora | reverse complement strand
CGCAGACACCGGGCAAGCTGCCGCAGCGTAAGCCGGGGCAGTCGGGCGCGGGCGCGTCGTGGTCCTCACCCGCGGACTCCGGCTTCCAGGCAGCGCAGGCCGCCGCGCAGCCTGCGCAGTCCGGCACGACGGCTTCGGGGCTGCCCCGTCGCGTCCCCAAAGCCAACCTGGTGCCCGGTACGGCCAGCCTGGCCGAGCCTCAGGCCACGTCACCGGCGCCGCAGATCTCACCTGAGCGATTGCGCAGCAGGCTCTCCAGCTTCCAGCAGGGTGTCCGGCAAGGCCGAGCATTCACCCGCGGAGAAGAAAATGAGGAGGACAAATGAGAGAAATGAGCCAGGGAGCGCGCGGCATCAGCTGGCTGATCACGGACTTCGTGAACAACGTGCCCGGCGTCGCTCACACGGTCGTGGTCTCGTCCGACGGGCTGCCGCTGGCCTTTTCCGAGGGCTTCCCCAAGGACCGGGCCGACCAGCTCGCCGCGGTCGCGTCAGGTGTGATCAGTTTGACCCAGGGAGCGGCACGGGTCTTCGAGGGCGGTATGGTGACCCAGACCGTCATCGAGATGCAGCGAGGGCTCCTGATGATCATGTCCATCAGTGATGGCTCCTGCCTGGCTGTTCTGGCCGCACCGGACTGTGACATGGGTTTGGTGGCATACCAGATGACTCTGCTGGTCGAGCGGGCGGGCCAGGTGCTGACTCCGGCCGTGCGCGCGGAGCTGCAAGCGGCCCGTCCCCGCTAGGGGGCGGTGACAGGAGAACATGGTGTCAGGTCAGGGTTGGGCTGGCGAGAGTACGCCGCCGCATCCGGCGGCTCCCCGTCCGCAGAAACCTAGTTCCCTGGTACGGCCCTATGCCGTGACCGGGGGGCGCACCGCGCCGCGGATGAAGTTCGCCATGGAGGCCCTGGTGTCCTCCGTGACGTCGGAATATCAAGATATTTCCCTACTTAGTCCGGAGTATCAGGCGATCATTCAGCTGACCCGGAACGTCCGGTCGGTTGCCGAGATCTCCGCCCTTTTACGCCAGCCTCTCGGCGTGGTCCGGGTGCTGATCGCCGACATGGCGTCGGAGGGCCTGATCCGCGTGCACCAGCCTGCGCTGGACGCGGGAAAGCCGGACCTCAACTTGCTCGAAAGGGTGCTCAGTGGACTTCGCAGGCTCTAGCCCCGGCCTAACCTCGACGAAGATCGTCGTGGCCGGGGGCTTCGGCGTGGGGAAGACGACGTTCGTGGGTGCGGTGTCGGAGATCCTCCCGCTCACCACCGAAGCGGTCATGACGGACGCCTCGGCGCACGTCGACGACGTCTCGCTCACGCCGAACAAGACGACGACGACCGTGGCGATGGACTTCGGCCGGGTCTCCCTCGATCGTGACCTGATCCTCTATCTGTTCGGCACGCCCGGGCAGCACCGGTTCTGGTTCATGTGGGACGACCTCGTGCGCGGTGCCATCGGCGCCGTGGTGCTGATCGACACCCGCCGTCTGGCCGACAGCTTCCCGGCCATCGACTACTTCGAAGAGGCCAAGCTGCCGTTCGTGATCGGCGTCAACGGATGGGACGGGCAGTTCGCGCACGCGGACGAGGAAATCCGCGAGGCGCTGTCGATCGGCGGCCACATCCCGATCGTGCGACTGGACGCCCGGCAGCGCGAATCCGTCAAGGGCACCTTGATCACACTGGTCGAGCACGCCCTGACGCGCCACATGCACAGCCCGGTCTAGACGACCCCAACGGCCCGCCACCCTTGCCTGACCGGGGCGGCGGGCCGCGCCCCCTGCGCTCACCGCCGTCCATGCGGGGCGGCGACCTGCCGGGCGCCCGCTCCCCCCTGCCCACCATGCCATCGCGCCCATCGCGCCCATCGGCCTGGTTGAACGAGAAGTCGACGCGGTGCTGCTCCGCCTCGCCCACCGTGAAGGAGAGCTTCACGCGCGAGAGGCCAGCGGGCGGCGGCCACGCCGGGAAATCAGGGATCCGCCCCGTCGCGCAGGCCCACCTGGGAACCCACGTCGTCGATCTCCATCGCTGAGAGCACCACCTGGAGCAGGCCGGGGAAGCGGGCCTGTAAGTCGTCTCTGCGCAGGGTCACGTAGCAGCGGGTGCCTTCCTGGCGGGTGCGGGTCAGCCCGGCGTCGCGCAGCACGCGCAGGTGATGGCTGAGCGTCGACTTGGCCACCGGAGCGCGTAGCTGGCCCCAACCGCGCTCGCGGCCGTCGGCCAGAACGCGCACCAGCCCGACCCGGATCGGGTCGCTCAGCGCGCCCATCACCTCGGTCAGTGCGATCTCGCCCAACTCGGGATGATGTGCCTTCTGCATACGTCCATGCTAGCTTGTTCGACGTTTCACGAACATCGAACATAGGGGGGCGTCGTGACCGATCGACCTGGCGGGCCGCTGGAGGGCAAAGCAGTGATCGTGACCGGGGCCGGGACGGGGATCGGCCGCGCCGCCGCGCTCGCCCTCGCCCGCGCCGGGGCGTACGTGCTTGGGGTGGGCCGCCGCGCCGACGTGCTGCGGGAGACCGCGGACCAGCATCCCGGCATCGCCGTCCTCGCCGCCGACGTCTGCGGCGAGGACGCGCCCGGCACGGTCGTCGGCGCGGCGATCGAGCGGTGGGGCCGCCTCGACGTGCTCGTCAACAGCGCCGGCGCCACGGCCATGATGCCGCTGGCCGAGACCGACGCCAAGCGCATCGGGGCCCTGTTCGCGCTCAACGTCACCGCGCCCAGCCTGCTCGCGCGTGCCGCGCTGCCCCATCTGAAGGCCGCCCGCGGAGCGATCGTCAACGTCTCCAGCACGTACGGGCACCGCCCGCTGCCAGGCGCCGCCCACTACGCCGCCTCCAAGGCCGCCCTGGAGCAGCTGACCCGCAGCTGGGCCCTGGAACTCGCGCCCGACGGGATCCGCGTCAACGCCCTGGCTCCCGGCCCCACCGAGAGCGAGGCGCTGGCCGCCTCCGGGCTGCCTCAGGAGACGGTCGAGCAGATCAAGCGGGACGAGGCGGCCCGCATCCCGCTCGGCCGCCGTGGCGAGCCGGACGAGGTCGCCGCCTGGATCGTGCACCTCGCCGACCCAGCCGCCACCTGGATCACCGGCCAGGTCCTCACCGTCGACGGCGGCCTGGAACTGGTGTGACCCGGAGCCTCACGTGAGCGTCAGGCGCGCACCGGCGGCACGCGGTGAGGCTGGATGGCCGACCGCCGAGTCATGCCGGCAACGCCGGTTGTGGTGGCCGGTTTCGAGCGACGCCCGTGGCGAGTTCCGGTGGCCGGTCTCGGGTGACGGTGAGGTGGTGAGGTGGTTACGGGGGCGGCGGGGTCATAGGCGGGAGAGCAGCTCCGCCTTCTTGACCTGGAACTCCCTCTCCGTCAGCAGCCCCGCGTCACGAAGCTCGCCGAGCTTGGCGATCAGCCCGGCCACGTCGGACACGGCCGAGGGAAGCTCCTTCGCCTCCTGGGCCGGGACGGCGGTGGGGATCGAGGCGAGGACGGCGGCGGCGAAGGGCAGCGACTTGTGAGTGGAGCCCCAGCCCAACCCGAAGACGACGGAGGCAGGGTCCTTGTCGGGCTCGGGCGGCGGCCGGCGGCCGCGCACCAACAGCCGCAGGCATCCGCTCGCGCCTTCCGGCGCGTGCCATTCGACACCCTCCAGGTCCGCGGGGACGTAACGCTGGTCGCCCGCCGCGTACTTGGCCGACGTCGCTCCCGACCAGAACCAGGTGAGGGTGATGGTCTCGCCGTCGAAGGCGGCCGAGCCGTCCCAGCCCTTGAAGGCGCGTGGTGGCAACGGGCCGGCGACCAGGAAACCGGCGGCGGGGCCGCGGCCGGTGAGGGCCGAACGCAGTTCTTCCGCGTAGTAATCGGCGAGTGACTCCTTGTCGGCGGACAGCACCAGCCTGTAGGGGTCGGCCGACTCCTTGAGCTGCCCGGCCGCGGCGGCCATCAACGGATCGGCGCCATGCCGGGGTTCGGCCCGCAGCACCACCGTGCCCCGCTTGCCGGGGGTGAGGGTGACCTTGGCGATCGCCTCGTAAGGCACCACCCGCTCACCGAGTTCTGAGAGAAGTTTGGGCGCTTTTCCGTTTTCAGGCTTGATACGGAGAAATTCGGATTCGAACTCCCACGAGCAGCCCCGGCCTGCCAACACATCCGCCACGAAGTCCAGAATAGGCCGACATTCGCTGACGGGCTGGAGTACAACCACGTAACCGGTCGACAGAGCGCCGTGACGGGGCCGGCCCCGTGCGGGTCAGCGGGCGTCTCCCTGGAGGCCCTCAGCCCCGTGCGGCGGCTGGCGTGACCTTGGCGCAGCCGTAAAGTATGGGGGGTTTTTCGAGCGGCGAACAGCCAAAGCGGCGAGCAACACGGGACCCGGCGGACTCACACGGTCGCGTGGCCTCGGACCAGGCGGCCGACCTCCGCGCGCAGATGCACGAAGTCGGGGTGCTCGCGGGTGGAGATCTGGTCGCGCGGCGCGGGCAGCTCCACCTTGAGGTCGCCGACGACGTGCGCCGGGGCCTTCGAGAGCACCACCACGCGGTCGCCGACGTAGACGCTCTCGTCGATGTCGTGGGTGATGAGCACGATCGTCATCTGGTGGTGGCCGCGCACCTTGAGCACGAGGTCCTCCAGGTCCTCGCGGGTCTGCGCGTCGACGGAGCCGAACGGCTCGTCCATGAGCATCAGGGTCGGCCGGTACGCCAGCGCCCGCGCGATCGCCACCCGCTGCTGCATGCCGCCGGAGAGCTGGAACGGGTATTTGCGCCCGGCGTCCTGTAGCCCGACGGACTCCAGGGCTTCCTGGGCGGCCTCGCGGCGCCGGCGTTTGTCCATGTTCTTGCGGCGCAGGGGCAGCGCCACGTTGTCGGCCACCGACATCCACGGGAACAACGAGCGGCTGTAGTCCTGGAAGACGACGGCCAGGTTGTCGGGGGTCTGGCGCACGACGTCTCCCTCGACCCTGATCTCGCCTCCGGTCGGGGTGATCAGGCCGGCGATCGAGCGCAGCAGCGTCGACTTCCCGCATCCTGAGGGGCCGACGATGCACAGCAGCTCTCCCGCCGCGACACTCAGGTTGAGCCCGTCGATGGCGTGGTGCTCGTTCGGGCTTCCGCCGCCGTAAACGTGGGAGAGGTTGTCTATCTCGAGCAATGGATGTCCTTGGGGGCGAGGCCGCGGAGTGCAGGGAGGCTCTTGCGGAGCCGGGACGACAACATTATCGAAGGGTAAATTGCCGGACATGTCGGTTAGGTAACCTATTGAGAACGCGATCTCAGTCTTTCACGGGCGCCACCGTCATGGGGAGACACGCTCACGGGGCCGCCAGTTGTTGCGCGGTGTGGTGCCAGCCGAGCATCCGGCGCTCCACGACCAGGAACAGCTCGTTGAGCACATAGCCCAGCACCCCCAGCAGGACGATGCCGGCCCAGATGCCGGGCAGGTCGAAGGTGGAGTAGGCGTCGGTGATCTGAAAGCCGATGCCGTTCGTGGTGCCGGGCAGCAGCTCGGAGAAGACCATGACGATCAGCGAGAGCGACAGCGCCAGCCGCAGCCCGGCGAACATCTTGGGCAGCGTGGACGGCACCACCACCCGCAGCAGCAACTCGGCCCGCGACAGCCGGAAGGACTGGCAGGTCTGCAGGTGCAACGGCTCGACCGAACGCGCGCCGTCGGCGGTGTTGAGCAGCACCGGCCACACGATGCTGAACATGATGAACGCCAGCTGCATGCGCAGCCCGAACCCGAACAGCACGAGGAAGACGGTGACCAGAGCGGGCGGCGGGATCGCCCGCAGGAACTGCAGCACCCCGTCGAGATAGTCGTACGCACTGGCCGACAGTCCCACCGCGAGCCCGATCACGACCCCGGCCAGCGCGCCACCCGCGAACCCCGCCGCCATCCTGCCCAGGCTCGGCAGGATGTTCTCCACGGCCGCGTCGGTCAGGAACAACGTGCCGATCGGGCCCGAGAACCACATGGTGTGCATGCGAAGCACGATCGCGCTCGGCGGCGGGAAGAAGGTGCTGCCCGCCAGCCGCGTGACCGCCTCCCAGACGAGCACGAGCACAAGCAGCACCACCCAGCGGAACGCCGCCGTGCGGACTCCTCTGAGCCTCATGGTCGTGCCCACTTCTCTGCGCCTGGCCGTGCGCGCTCCGCTGCGCCTCATGGCCGCTCTCCCAACTGCGCGTGGTGCCAGCGGAACGCCCGCCGCTCGGCGGCCACCAGCAGCGCGTTGACCACGACCCCGAACAGGCCGACCCAGAACACGCCGGCCATGATGTCGATCATCCGCGCGGGCACGGAGATCCCGGCGAAGAAGATGAACACGCCGATGCCCTCGCCCCGCCCGGCCACGATCTCGGTGCTGACGGTCAGGATGAGCGCCACCCCGGCGGCCAGCCTGACCCCGGTGGTGATGAACGGCGCCGACGACGGCAGCGACACGCGCAGCAGCACCGCCAGGGGGCCGAAGCCGTACGACCTGAGCGACTCCTTGGCGAGCGGGTCGACGCCGCGCAGGCCGTACATCGTGTTGTAGAGGATGGGCCAGAGCGAGGCGTAGACCACCAGCGTGACACGCAGTTGGAGCCCGGTGCCGATGACGAGGGCCACCAGCGGGATGAGCGCCACCGACGGGATCGGCCGCAGGAACTCGACGACCGAGCGCATCGCGGCGTCGATGATCGGTACGCTCCCGAGCAGCAGCCCGAGCGGCACCGCGATGGCCGCCGCGATGCCGAGGCCCATCGCCCAGGCGAGCAGGCTGGTCAGGGCGTGCCCGGCGAAGGCCGGATCGGCCGGCAGCGTGACCGCCCGCCCGACGATCTCCGTGGCCGGCGGCAGGAACTCCGGATCGGCCAGGCCGGTCCGGCTGGTGAGCTCGATCAGGGCGGCGAAGGCGAGCGCCCCGGCCGCCCGGCGCGACCAGCGGGTGGTCGTGGACGCCGGGCGGGCACGGGACAGGGTCTGGGCGCTCACCCCGACGTGGTGGGCGACATGAGGGACTTCACGTCGATCGCCTTGGACAGCCATTTGGCCTCCAGCATCCAGTCGGCCACCCGCTGGAGGCGGACCGGATTGTCGTTGCTGGAGAAGTAGGGGAACGTGACCGTGGCGGCCGTGGCCGCGTTGATCTGGGTGAAGGTCGGCAGCACCTTGGCCACGACCTCGCGGTTGTTCTCCATCAGCTTGCCCGCGTTGTGGATGGCCCGCTGGAACGCCGCGGCGGCCTTGGGGTTCTTGTCGTACCACTCCTGCGTGCCGACGTAGCCGGAGATCGGGAACTCCGCGGCCGGCCCGGACGCGGGGTCGAGAATCTTGCGGGCGCCCATGGACGCCGTGGCGGCGGTGACCATCGGCTCGCCGAGGTAGGCGGCGTCGATCTGGCCGCCCTTCCACGACGGCATGATGTTCTGGAACGTCACCTGGACGTATTTGATCGTGGCCGGATCGACGTTGTTGGCCTTGAGCACCTGCGTGAGCGCCAGTTCCTGGAAGTTGTGCAGGACGTTCACGTTGATCGTCTTGCCTTCGAGGTCTTTCGGCGCCTTGATGGGCGAGTCGGGCAGCGCCATGATGCTCAGCGAGTCGGGGGAGGCGCGCGAACCCTCGGCCAGGATCCGCAGCTTGAGCGAGCCCTTGTCGTGGGCGGCGAACATCGACACGTAGTTGCCGAACATGGCGTCGATCTCGCCGTTCAGCATCATGGGGATGGCCTCGGGGGAGGCCTGGACGACCTGCGGGGTGACCTCAAGGCCCTCTTTCTCGAAGAGTCCCTGGTCGATGGCCACATAGAGGGCTGCGCTGTCGATGGCGGGCAGGGTGGCGACCTTGATCTCCGTCTTCTCCAGGCCGCCGTTGGCGGGTGCGGACGATGGCGCGCTGGCGGTCGTTGAACCGCCTGTGCTGCACGCCACGACACCGAGTATCAGAGCGATCCCGATGATGGCGGTCCTGGCGGGACGGCCAAGCCTCATGTCAGGGACTCCCTTCAGATGGAGCCAGGGGGGAACCGAGGGCTTCTGCTCCCGGATGGCTGCGTGCCTGACGCACAACAGAGATCGACGGTAGCACCAAATTAGTGGTCATTATCGCGAGAACAACACTTGTGGTTGCAATGTCTGTTTCCGGCTCTATCGTGAAATTCTGGCGACCGATACGCGCCCGAAAGAATGTCCGTTTTGGGACTGGAGGTGAAGGCGAGACCTCAGTAGCGCATGGTGCATGCTATTCGATTCTTTCTGCGAGTCAAGAGGTGGCCCGCGGGCGGCCCTCTATTGCCTATTTCGCCTGATGAGAGGCCCTGTACCGATTCTGCGCAATTTTCTGGACACTAGGGGATAAACACCCCATATGGGCACTGATGGTGGTTGGCCCTTGGCGACCCCTGTGCTCAAATGGCGCCTATCTGGACGTTCATATTTCCCCACCTGCAATAACCTGCACGGCCACCGAGAATTCCCCCTCCAGGCGAGAGGTTGCGAAGGCAAGTGAGAACGCAGAGCGCTGAAGCTTCCGCCGACCGCGAGCCGCACGGGCATGAGAAGCGACGGTTGCCCCAGCCGAGTTCCAAAAGGTTTGGATTGGGCAACTGGCACGTACGGTCACGGCTCGTCGCGCTGATCGTCGTTCCCACGGCCGTGGCCGTGGGTCTGGGCGGACTGAACGTGATCACCTCGCTCAGTGACGCCAACACCTATCAGACCCTCAGAGAGGTCGCCGAGTTCAGCCAGCAACTCGGCGCCGTCACCCACGAGCTGTCCTTCGAACGTGACGAGACCGCGCTCTACATCGCCCAGGGCCGGCCGGACAACCGCGAGGCCCAGCTGCGCACCACCTACAGCGCGGTGGACGGGCACATCGAGGAGGCCAAGGAGCGGGCGGCGGCGATAACGGACACCCACGCCGACGCCGTACGACCGGTGCTGCGCCGCCTCGACGAGATCAGGACGGTACGCGACACGGCGGTCAACGGAAAGATCCAGCCCCTGCCGATGATCCAGAAGTACTCGCAGATCATCGCGACCCTGCTGCAGTTCCACGACCAGGTCGGCCAGGTCGCGGTGGACGACGAGGTGTCACGCAGCGCCGGCTCGCGGGCCGCCATCGCGAGGGCCAAGGAGCAGGCGTCCAAGCAGCGCGGCATCCTGGCCAGCGCGCTGGACAGGAAGGGCTTCGACAGCGGTGAGCTCGACGCGCTGACCGACGCCAAGTCGCGCGAGGAGAGCGAGACGACGCTGTTCGCCACGCTGGCCAACCTCGAACAGCTGGAGCTCTACCGCAACACGGTCGTGGGCCGGGACGTCGACCAGACCGACCTGTTCAGGCTCCGCGCCATGGCCCAGGCGGCCGAGGGCAAGGAGCTGAGCATCGGTGGTCGGCCCGCCCAGGACGCGGCCACGTGGGTCGAGGTCAGCACCGGCAAGATCGACGCGCTGCGCGCCGTGGAGAAGGGGTTGTCCTCCTCCGTCATCCTGCGCGCGAGGGCCCTGGAGGAGAGCGCCAACCGCTCGGCGCTGATCTCCGGCGGCTTCATCCTGGTGCTGCTGCTCGTGGTGCTCGCGATCATCTCGCTCATCGCCCGCTCGCTCATCAGGCCGCTGCGCAAGCTGCGCGGCGAGGCGCTCGACATCGCGGGCAACCGCCTGCCCGGTACCGTGCGCGAGCTGCGCGAAAGTGGGGACGGAACGGTCCCGCCGGTCGACCCGATCGGCGTGGACACCCACGACGAGATCGGCGAGGTGGCGCGGGCGTTCGACGAGGTGCATCGTGAGGCGGTGCGGCTGGCGGGTGAGGAGGCGCGGCTGCGCAGCAATGTGAACGCGATGTTCGTGAACCTGTCGCGGCGTAGTCAGACGCTGGTGGAGCGGCAGATCACGTTGATCGACGGTCTGGAGCAGGGTGAGCAGGACGAGCAGCGGCTCGGGAACCTGTTCAAGCTGGACCACCTGGCCACGCGTATGCGGCGTAACAGTGAGAACCTGCTGGTGCTGGCGGGTCAGGACCCGCCGCGCCGCTGGAGCCAGCCGGTCAAGCTGGTCGACGTGGCGCGCGCGTCGTTGTCCGAGGTGGAGAACTACGAGCGGGTCGTGCTGCAGGTTCCCGATGGTGTGTCGGTGGCCGGTCAGGCGGTCAACGACGTCATTCACCTGATCGCGGAGCTGGTGGAGAACGCCCTGTCGTTCTCGCCGCGTGAGACGCGGGTGACGGTGTCGGGCAGCAGGATCGACGGCGGCGGCGTGATGCTGTCGATCACCGACTCCGGCATCGGGATGACGCAGGAGGAGCTGATCCAGGCCAACGAGCGCCTGACCGACGCGCCGACCGTGGACGTGTCGGTGTCGCGGCGCATGGGCCTGTTCGTGGTCGCCCGCCTGGCGCACCGCCACGGCATCCGGGTGCAACTGCGCCCGCACAGCTCCGGCGGGCTGACCGCGATGGTGCTGATCCCGGAGAACATGCTGGGCACGCAGGCGCCGCCCCTCACCGGCACACCGTCCTTCTCCGGCAACCAGCCTCCCGCGTTCTCCGGCAACCAGCCTCCCGCCCTCGCGGGCGCGGCGAGCGGCGGGCCCAGGGACGAGCCGTACTCCGGCCCGCACCCCGCGCCGCCGGCCACGGACTGGCCGCAGGCGCCGTACCAGCTGGGGCCGGGCCACCCGTCCTTCCCGTCGAACCCGGACCCGGGCGGTTCCTGGCCCCCGTCGGCTCCCTGGCAGCCCGAGCCCGGCGGCTGGCCGCAGGCGCCGCTCGGCTACGACGGGGCCGACGTGTGGAACTCGCACCGCGGCCCGGCGCTGAACGGCGACCGCGGTCTGCCCAGGCGGCCAGTGCCCGAGCCCCCGCCGGGCGGCTGGAGCAACGACACGATGCCGCCGCAGCGGCCGGGGTTCGACCACCAGGATCCGGACCCGGGTACGGCGGGTTCCATCCCGGCGGCCCCACCCGCCTCCGGCGGTGACGACTACCTGCCGATCTTCGCCGCTGTCGAATCCGCCTGGTTCGGCCGCGACGGGAGCGGCGCAAGCTGGGGCCCGTCCAAGGCGGACGAGGGCTGGAGCGCGGCGGAAGCGGTGGTGGAGCCAGTGCGTAACGGATCGACGGCCGCAGGGCTGCCCAAGCGGGTGCCCAAGGCCAACCTGGTGCCCGGCTCGGCGGACACCTCGTCGTCGCCGAAGGGGGTGACGCCGATGCCGTCGGTGTCACCTGACCGGATCCGCAGCCGGCTCTCCAGCTTCCAGCAGGGGTTCCGGGCGGCACGTGATGACATCACCGAGGGCAGGGCGTTCCCCTCAGGCCCGGCGGACAACAACAGGGAGGAGGACGCATGAGGGACCTGAGTCACGCGGCACGCGGAGTCGACTGGCTGATCACCGACTTCGTCAGCACCGTCCCCGGGGTCGCGCACGCGGTGGTCGTCTCGTCAGACGGATTACCGCTGGCGGCGTCGTCGGGGTTTCCCGCTGATCGGGCGGATCAGCTGGCGGCCATCGCGTCGGGCCTGGTGAGTTTGACGCAGGGTGCGGCGCGGGTGTTCGAGGGGGGTGCGGTCAATCAGACGATCGTGGAGATGCAGCGTGGGTTGATGCTGATCATGTCGGTCAGTGATGGTTCGTGTCTGGCTGTGCTGGCGGCTCCGGATTGTGACATGGGGTTGGTGGCGTACCAGATGACGCTGATGGTTGATCGCGCCGGTCAGGTGCTGACTCCGGCTGTGCGTGCGGAGTTGCGCGCCAGCCAGACCAGGTGATGTAGGTGACAGACCCCCGATGGAACAGCGGCGACTGGGTGCCTCCGCCTCAGCCCCAGTCCCAGTCGCAGCTGAACCCTGACCCGGCGTCGCCCGTCCGCCCGTACGCGGTGACAGGCGGACGGACGGCGCCGCGGGTCAAGCTGGCGATGGAGGCCCTCGTGTCCTCGGCGACCGCCGAGCAGCGGGAGTTCTCGCACATCACGCCGGAGTACCAGGCGATCAGTCAACTGTGCCGGCAGGTCCGGTCGGTGGCGGAGGTGTCGGCCCTGCTGCGGATCCCGCTCGGCGTGGTACGGGTCCTGATCGCTGACATGGCCGCCGAAGGTCTGGTCCGCGTGCACCAGCCGCAGCTGGATGAGGGTAGGCCGGACGTCAATCTGCTCGAAAGGGTGCTCAGTGGACTTCGCAGGCTCTAGTCCCGGCCTCACCTCCACCAAGATCGTGGTGGCCGGAGGTTTCGGGGTGGGCAAGACGACGTTCGTCGGCGCGGTGTCGGAGATCATGCCGTTGACCACGGAGGCCGTCATGACGGACGCCTCCAAGGGCATCGACGATCTGGGCATGACGCCGTTGAAGTCGACGACGACCGTGGCGATGGACTTCGGCCGGGTCTCCCTCGATCGTGACCTGATCCTCTATCTGTTCGGCACGCCCGGGCAGCACCGGTTCTGGTTCATGTGGGACGACCTCGTGCGCGGTGCCATCGGCGCCGTGGTGCTGGTCGACACCCGCCGTCTGGCCGACAGCTTCCCCGCCATCGACTACTTCGAGGAGGCGCAGCTGCCGTTCGTGGTGGGCGTCAACGGCTGGGACGGACAATATCCGCACAGCGACGCCGAAGTGCGCGACGCTCTGACCCTGGCCCCGCACATCCCGATGGTGCGCCTCGACGCCAGGTCGAAGGACTCCGTCAAGAGCGCGCTGATCAACCTGGTCGAACACGCCCTCTCGGTCAGGATGGCCGTGCCGGGCTGGGGCGGCTGAGCCCTCCTTCCGCGAGCGGGCGGGCTCGCGTCACTGCTCAGGGATGGGCACGACCATCGAGGCCACATCGACCTTCGCCTTCAGGTAGCCGAACTCGTGCATCAGGTCCGCCACCCGCTGGATGCGCGTGGCGTTCAACGATGTGGGGAACGTCCCCATCGCCATGGTCATCACCGCCTCCTTCGGGGTCTGGGTGTAGAGCGGGACGACCTCGGCCAGCACCGTGCGGTCGGTCGCGGCCAGGCGCTGGGCCTTGGACACGGCGCGCTGGAAGGCGGCGACGGTTTTCGGGTGCCGGGCCGTCCACTCCTCCGTCGCGGCCCAGCCGTCGATCGGCAGCGCGTCGGTGGGACCCGTGTTGGTGTCGAGCAGCAGTCGCGCGCCCGCCTGCTGGGCGGCCGACAGGAACGGCTCCACCATCCACGCGGCGTCCACCTGCGACTGCTTGAGGGCGGTCAGCTGTGCCTCGAAGTTGACCACGACGAACTTCACCTGCTCGGGAGGCAGGTCGTAGGCCTTCAGGTGGGCGCTCATCGACATCGTGCCCAGGTTGTCGAGCGAGTTGACGGCGATCGTTTTGTCCTTGAGGTCCTTCGGGCCCTGCAGCGGGGAGTCGTTCATGACCACGACCCCGGCGATGCCGGGCGCGGCCGCCAGGCTGTCGTGGAGGATCTTGATCTTCGCCGCGCCACTGTCCTGGATGTTGATCAGAGACACGTAGCTGCCCTTGAAGATGTCCATGGAGCCGTTGAGGATCTTCGGCATGACGGTCTGGGGAGCCTGGATGACCTCCGTCCTGACGGTCAGGCCCTCCTCCTTGAAGAAGCCCTTGCGGTCGGCGATGAACACCGGAGCCGACGAGGGCGTCGGGCTGACGCCGATCGTCAGCGCGGTCTTCTCCAGGCCGCCCGTGGACGGTCCTTCGCCGGCGCCGGAGCATGCGGTCAGGACGATCGTGGCGGCGAGCGCCACGCACGCGCGGAAGGCTGGCCCGGGTCGCATGGTTCTCCTTGGCCGAGGCGTTTTCGTGCTTCGGGGTCATGGGAGGCAGGCGGTGATCGTACAGCAGGAGTGGCGCGAAAGCCATGAATAGTCTCTCGGGCGGAACGCAGTGAAACATCGCCGATTGTCGGTTACTGTCCGGCTTTCATGACGTCTCTGCTCTGCTGGGGCCGATTTGACGTTAGTCATCCTTTCCAGGCAGTCAGGTGGTTTGTAAGGTTGGCGCTACCTGCCTGGCGTGTGTTGAAATTGCCATTCATCTCGGGGTACGCATCAGGCGCCGATGCCGGCGTGTACGTAGGCCAGAGAGTGGAGCCAGTGAGCAATCGATCGCCTGCGGACGTTCACCGTCCCCACCCGCCTTCACCGTCGAGGCCGCATGGCCGCAACGGGGAAAAGGGACGGCGCAAATTCCGGTTCCGGGATTGGCGGGTACGGTCGCGGCTCATCGCCCTCATCGTGATCCCCACCGGGGTCAGCATCGTGGTCGGCGCGCAGCAGGTCATCACGTCGTGGAATCTGGCGAGCCAGTACCAGCGCGTCATGGACAAATCCGAGCTCAGCGCCTCCGTCACCGAGCTGACCCACCAGCTGGCCCTCGAACGCGACCTCGCCGTGCACTACGTGGCCGCCGGCCGCACCCCCGAACGCGAGGAGCCGCTGCGCACGCAGTTCGGCCCCGTGGACGCCGCCGCGGAGGACTTCCGCGACAAGGCCGCCGCCATCACGCCCGCGTACGGCGAGAGCGCGTCCGCCCTCACCCGGCAGTTGCTCAGCCGCCTGCCGGAGATCGCCGCCACCCGCAACACCGTGCTCGGTTCCGAACTGCTCGCCCTGCCCACCGTCACCAAGTACTCCCAGATCATCGCCGTGCTTGCCCAGTTCCACGACCAGATCGGCAAGGGAGGCGACCAGGAGGAGCTCGCCGGCGACGTGGCCGCGCTCTCCGCCCTGTCCAAGGCGTACGACGCCGCCTCCGAACAGCGCGGCCTGCTCGCCGCAGCGGCCGCCGCCGGGCGGTTCCAGAGCGGCGAGCTGGACCGGTTCATCGCGGCCCGCGCACGCCAGGAGAGCGAGGTCACCGTGTTCAGGGCGGTGGCCACGCCGGAGCAGCGCCAGCTCTACGACGACACCGTCACCGGCACCCTGGTGGACCGGGCCGAGGTGATCCGGCTGCGCGCGCTGGCCCAGGCCGCCGAGGGCGACCGCATCGACATCGAGCCGGAGCGCCAGGACGACGCCGACCACTGGTTCGAGGCGAGCAGCGGCTCCGTGAACGGCATCTGGACCATGCAGCGCCGGATCGGCGAGGAGATCAACGTCCAGAGCAGGACGCTCAAGGACGCCGCCCGCCAGGAGGCGCTCCTGGCCGCCGCCTACAGCCTCCTGCTGCTGCTCGCGGTACTGATCATCACGGCCATCATGGCCAGGTCACTCGTCAGCCCGCTGCGCAGGCTCCGTACCGAGGCCCTGCACATCGCCGGCGCCCGCCTCCCGGAGACGGTCCGCCTGCTGCGCGAGCGCGGCGACCAGGCGGGGCTCGTCCCGCCGCCCATCGGGGTCGACTCCCGCGACGAGATCGGCGAGGTCGCCCGTGCGTTCGACGAGGTGCACCGCGAGGCCATCCGGCTGGCCGGCGAGGAGTCCCGGCTGCGCGCGAACGTCAACGCCATGTTCGTCAACCTGTCCAGGCGCAGCCAGACCATGGTCCAACGCCAGATCCAGATCATCGACGGGCTGGAGCAGGGCGAACAGGACGAGCGGCGGCTGGCCGGCCTGTTCAGCCTCGATCACCTGGCCACGCGCATGCGGCGCAACAACGAGAACCTGCTGGTCCTGGCCGGCCAGGACGCCCCCCGCCGGTACAACGAGCCGGTCGGCCTGGCCGACGTGGTGCGCGCCGCCCTGTCCGAGGTCGAAGGGTACGAGCGCGTCGTGGCCAAGCTCGCGGAGGGCGTCGCCGTCTCCGGGCAGGCCGTCAACGACATCGTCCACCTGCTGGCCGAGCTGATCGAGAACGCGCTGGCCTTCTCGCCGTACGAGACCCGCGTCACCGTCGCCACCGGGACGATGGAGAGCGGCGGGCTCGTGCTCACCGTCGACGACACCGGCATCGGCATGACCCAGGACGAGCTCGAACAGGCAAACGCCCGGCTCGCCCGCGCGCCCACGGTGGACGTGTCGGTCTCCCGCCGCATGGGGCTGTTCGTGGTCGCCCGGCTGGCGCAGCGGCACGGCGTACGGGTGGAGCTGCGATCGCACAAAGCCGGTCTGACCGCGATCGTGCTCTTACCCGGCTCCCTGCTCCACCCTCACCT
>NZ_SMJZ01000207.1 GCF_004348345.1 Nonomuraea longispora | reverse complement strand
ATGTTCCCCCCTCCCGCGCCCCGATCACGCTAACCGGCCGCACCGATCCAGACAAGCGCTTGCTAGGCAAGCCGCGTCCCGCCTTTACGGCCGGCCGGAACGTCCGCGTTCGGCGTTCGCAGGCCCCGCCCCCGCACCGGCCGGAACCGCAGGACAGGCCCCCGGCCAGCGGGTGAGGGCCCGGCACGGGAAGATCGACGGCGCCGGATAACTGTGTATCTTCACGGAAGCTATCGCCTCGTGTAATACCGAGGTTCGATCAACCGATAGCCCATCATCATCACGGCCGAGGTGAGCGATGGATCTACGCTACGTCCGCTACGCCCTCGCGATCGCGCGCGCGGGTTCCCTGCGCCGCGCCGCCGCCGCACTGCACATCTCCCAGCCCACGCTGTCCGAGCAGCTCAGAGCCATGGAGAAGGAGATCGGCGTCGAGCTGTTCAGCCGCTCGTCGAGCGGGGTGCGGCTCACCGAGGCGGGCGAGGCGTTCCTGGCCCAGGCCACCGTCGCGGTCGACGCCTTCGAGCGGGCCGTGACGGCCGCGAGGAGCAAGGGCCACGTCGCCCGCCTCGGCGTGGCCGACGGGCTGACCGACGTGGTGGCCCGCCTGCTGTCCCAGCTGCAGAACGGAAACCTGCGCGTCGCCCCGATGGGGACGGCCGAGCAGCTCGTCTCCATCGCCGACGGCGCGCTGCAGGCCGGGCTCGGCTACGCGCCCGGCTCCATGCCGAGGGGCGTGGGCCGCATGCTCGTGCACCGTTTCCCGGTGCACGCGCTGATGCCGCGTGCGCATCCCCTTGCCGCCGCCGGGACGCTGTCGCTGGCGGACCTGGCGTCGGAGCCGCTGGTCATGCCGGAGTCCGACGCGGTGGCCGGCGCCCGCCGTTTCCTCGAAGGGTTCGTACGCCACCGCCTGCACCCCCGCCTCGGCCCGTCGGCGGCCACGCACGACCTGGTCATCGACATGGTGGACTCGGGCGCGGGCTACGCCCTGTGCGTCCACGAGGGCACGAAGATCCCCGACACGCTCGCCTTCCTCCCCATCAAGGAGGAGGTCCCGCCCCTGGAGGTCGTCTTCCTCTGGAACCGCCAGGCCGACGTACAGGAGCTGGTCAGCGCGGCCCGCCACCTGGCCCGATCTGGATAGCGCTAGTATCTATTGATGCGCATCTCCGAACTGAGCGCCAGGTCCGGCGTGGCCATCCCCACGATCAAGTACTACCTGCGTGAGGGCATGCTCCACCAGGGCGAGCAGACGGCCCCGACGCGGGCCGCGTACGACGAGTCGCATCTGCGCCGGCTCCGCCTGATCCGGGCCCTGCTCGACGTGGGCAGGCTCTCCGTCGCCTCGATCAAGCAGGTCGTCGCCGCCGTCGACGACGAGTCGCTGCCCATCCACGAGATGCTGGGCATCGCCCACTACGCCCTCAGCCCGGGCGTGCAGCCGGATTCCGGCGAGGAGTGGCAGCGGGCCCGCGCCGAGGTCGACCACCTCGTCGAGGAGCTCGGCTGGAACGTCACGCCCGAGGCCCCCACCCGCGACGAACTGGCCCAGACGCTGGTCAGGATGCGCCAGCTCGGCCTGGCCGTGGACCTCGCGCCCTACGTCGAGACCGCGAGGAAGCTGGTGTCGGAGGTGGAGATGGGCAAGATCCCGTTCGACGGCCCGCGCGACGCCGCCGTGGAGGCCCTGGTGCTCGGAACGGTCCTCTACGGCCGGGCGTTCGACGCGCTGCGCAGGATGGCTCAGGAGTCGGAGTCGGCCGCCCGCCTCGGCCTGTAGCCCCGCGCCGCGACGGCTTCGAGCGCCGCGAGATACGCCGCGATCGCCGGCCGGGCCTCCGACCCGCGCCGGACCGCCGCGTAGACGTGCCGCCGGATGTCGTGCCCGGTCGGGGCCACGCTGACGACCCCCGCGGGGATGGGCAGCCGTGCGGCGCGGGGGACGAAGGCGATGCCCATCTCCGCTTCGACCAGGGCCAGGATCGCCGTCCAGTCGCCGGCCCGGTGCCGCACCCGGGGGCGGAACCCGGCGGAGGCGCAGGCGAGGTGCAGCAGGCGGTCGCAGGCGTCGCCTTCGATGGTGCTGACCCACTCCTCGTCCCGCAGCCGCGACAGGCCGACCGACGGCTCGCGCGCCGACGGGTGCCCGATCGGCAGGGCGAGGTCGAAGTCGTCGGTGCCCAGCTCCACCCTGGTGCATCGCGCGTCGTCGCCGGACGGCGCTCCCTCCGCCTCCACCTCGACGACCACGTCGAGCTCTCCGCCGGCGAGCCGGTCACGGCAGTCGGGCGCGGTGATCTCGCGGATGTCGACCCGCAGCCTTGGATGGCTGTCGCGGAGCATGAGAGCCGCCGGGATGAGCAGGGAAGAGATCGTCGAGGGGAAGGAGCCCACCGTGATCCGCCCCAGCTCGCCGTTCACCGTGGCCTGGACCTCGCCCATCGCCCGCTCGACCAGCGCGAGCATGGCGTAGGCGTGCTCCACGAGCACGAGGCCGGCGTCCGTGAGACGCAGTTTGCGGCCGTCGGCCTCGGCGAGCGGCACCCCGGCCTCGCGCGTCAGCGTCGCCAGCTGCTGGGAGGCGGCGGACGGTGAGATGTGCAGCGTGGAGGCCGCGGCATGGAGCGTGCCCTGCTCGTGCAGGGCCACGAGCAGCTTCAGGCGAGCCGGATCGACCATGCACGTCAACTTACCATTACCGGCCAGAAACATTTGATTGTCTTCATGATTGGCGACCGGCAGCATGGGAGCCGAGCAGCCGAGAAGGAAGAGGTGCACGGCTGATGAAAGCACTCGCCCTGAGCGCGAGCCCCCGCAAGGACGGCAACTCACGCCTGCTGGCGGAGGCCGTACTGGAAGGGGCGGCGAGCCGCGGGCACGAGGTCGAGCTCGCCGATCTGTCCGACGCGGTCGCGGCGCCCCTGCGCGACTGCCGCACGTGCCGGCAGGCTGACGGCGCATGCTCGATCGGCGACGGCTACGAATCGCTGCTGCTGCGGCAGGTCCTTCCCGCCGACGCACTCGTCCTGGCCACCCCGCTCTACTGGTACGGCATCGCGGGGCAGCTGAAGATCTTCATCGACCGCCTCTTCTGCTACCTCAAGACCGGCTACCCCGGCTGCGCGGACGTCAGGCGACGCCTCGTCGGCAAGCGGCTGGCCGTCGTGGTGAGCTCCGAGGAGACCTACCCGGGCTCGATGGTCGGCGTCACCGCGCAACTGCAGGAGCTCGCCCGCTACCTCCACCACGACCTGGTCGGCGTCGTGCGCGGCGTCGCCAACTCGCGCGGAGAGGTGGCACGCGACCCCGCCGATCCGCTGGCCCAGGCGTACGGTCTCGGAACGCGCCTGTTCGAAGGACACGTGAGCGACCACCGCATCGACACCGTCCGCGACGGTGTGGTGTGGCCCTGACCGCACCGGAGTCACAATGCTCATCCGGACATTTCATGACGTCCTGGGGTCCGCGCACGACGTCGACTGGACCAACGGTACGAGCCGCCGCCTCCTCGTCGCGGCGGACGGACGCGGATACACGCTCACCGACACCTACGTGCGCCCGGGCACGACCACCCTCCTCCGGTACGACCGGCACCTCGAAGCCTGCTACTGCGTCGAGGGCGAGGGCCGGGTGGAGACGGCCGACGGGCTGTTCGCCCTCGCCCCCGGCACGTTGTACGCGCCGGACCCGGGCGAGGAACACCGCCTGACCTCTGCCGGCGGGATGCGGCTGATCTGCGTGTTCAGCCCGGCGCTCAAGGGTGACGAGAACCACGACCTCGCGCCGGGACGCCCCTCCGGGTTCTGACGAACCCCATGCTCTAGACCATGCCGTTGGCGCGCAGGGTGCGGACCGCGCCGACCGTGACGGCGCCGCGCCAGTCGAGCGCCCCGGCGGGTGAGATGCGCGCGTAGTCGACGACCCACCCGCCGTCGTCCTGCTGCTCCCCCGCCAGCCGTACGAGGTCCGCGGCGATCACCTCGGGCTCGAACAGGCGGCGGGCCGGGCTGCCCGGCAGGGGCGCGAAGTCGAGCGGCCGCAGCGCCTCCTCCTCGGTGCCGCCCTCGACCGGCACCCGCCCGTCCGCCGGGAGGTGACCGGCCAGCCGCTTGAGCAGCTCGGCCGCCTCGGGCCTGCTGTCGTGGACGGCGTCGAGGAAACGTACGCAGAACAGCAGCACGTACGCGTGCGGCATGCCCTCCAGCCGCTGGATCGCGTCGAGGCAGTGGCGGGTGGCCCGCTCCAGCCACGGGTGCGCCGCGACGGCCGGGTCGTGCGCGGCGACCTGGTGGGCCGCGGCCGCCGTCACGGAGGTGATCTGCAGGGACGACACGGACGGGTCGCCGCTCCTCCACCAGGGAGCGCTGGCCTCGGAGACGGCGAGCGGGAACGAGAACGGCAGCCCGCCGTCGGGCAGCGTGACCGACTCCAGCCAGTCGCACAACGCCGCCGCGTGCGGACTGGTGTGCGGGGCGACGTCCCCGAACACCTCGAAGGCGTGCAGTGCGGCACCCGGCTGGCTCTCGGGCGTGCGCAGGTCGGGTTCGAGGCCCCAGCCGTAGCCGCCGTCGGGGTTGCGGTAGGCGTCGAGGGCGGCCAGCACGGAGGCGGCGTCGCCCCCGCCGGTCATCAGGTCGTAGCGGCGGCGGTCAAGGACACGCGCGTGCCCGGCCAGGAAGCCGGGGATCACGGAGAAGTTCACGTTCATACCGTCATCGTGCCCGGACCGCCGCCCGTGGTCTTGTAACTTCCGGACACGTCACTCGCGGATCGTGACCGGCCGTTTGAGCAGCCACAACGCCGCCCGCTGGAGAAGCGTCCGGTGGATCTCGTTGTCGTAGGACCTGGTGTCGTGGCCCAGCGCGTCGTAGAAGACCCGGCCGCGCCGGACCGGCCGCGCCCAGACGAGGGGCTGGCCGTTCGACGAGGCCAGCGGCTTGACGTCGGGCAGCACGTGGAGGTCGCTGTAGACCTCGTCGACCACGTCGAAGTCGCGCAGGCCGTCGACCACCGGATGCCCGCCGTGCACCCGCACCCCCGTCCACCCCAGCGGCGGATGGTGGGACTTGGGCCAGCTCCAGCAGCCGCCTAGAACGCGCGGCCAGCCCTGCCAGTCGTCGAAGCAGATCGACGCGGAGTGCATGCACAGCAGCCCGCCGCCCCGGTCGAGGTGGTCGAGAAGCGTGGTGCGGGCCTCGGCCGGTAAGGAGAAGGCCGAGGCGGCCCGCTGGTCGGCGAAACGGTCGTGGCCCATCTGCCAGCGCAGCGCGTTGACGGTGATGAGCTGGACCTCCGACGGCTCGCTCAGCGCGCCCGCGATGTCCTCGGTGATCTCCGACTCGACCCCGACCTCGGAGAGCACTTCGGCGAGCGCCTCCGACGTGGCGGCGAAGTCGTGGAACAGGCCTCCTGAGAGGATGAGGTTTCTCGCCACACGTCCAGCCCATCATGCTTCCTGCGGCATTACCACCCCGTGAACTGTCACCTCCGGCGCGCGGCCCGCACGCGACCCCCGGCACGCACCCCGCCGCGGTGACGGGGCATGATGCCAGCGTGGACTTCGAGGAGCACCGCCCCATGCTGCTCGGGCTGGCCTACCGCCTGCTCGGGAGCATGTGGGACGCCGAGGACGTCGTACAGGAGGCGTGGCTGCGCTGGCAGGGCGCCGACCGCGACGGGATCAGGGAACCGCGGGCGTTCCTGGTGACCGTGGTGTCGCGGCTGGCTCTCGACCAGCTCCGCTCCGCGCGGGCCAAGCGGGAGTCCTACACCGGGCCGTGGTTGCCCGAGCCGGTGCTGACGTCGGAGGCCGGCCCGCTGGACACGGCCGAGCTGCGTGACACCGTCTCGTACGCCACCCTGCACATGATGGAGCGGCTCTCACCGCCCGAGCGGGCGGCGTTCGTGTTGCGGGAGGCGTTCGAGCTGCCGTACGACGAGATCGCCGGGATCATCGAGTCGTCCGTGGTCAACGCCAGGCAGCTGCACCACCGGGCGTCCACGCGGCTGGCCCAGGGGCGAGACAGGTTCCAGCCGACGACCGAGGACCACAGCAGGCTGCTGGTGAGGTTCATGGACGCGGCGAAGGGCGGCGACCTCGACGCGCTCACCGAGCTGTTCCACGAGGACGTCGTTTCGTGGAACGACGGCGGCGGCAAGGTCAGGGCGGCGCTGCGGCCGGTCTCCGGCCGGGGCAAGGTGCTGTCCTTCCTGTCGGCGCTGACGGCCCGGTACGCGTTCACGGACGTGGGGCTGATGGACGTCAACGGCCACCCGGCGCTCTGGACCCGGTCGATGGAAGGCGACCAGGTCGTGATGGTGAACGTGCGCGACGGCCGCATCCAGGACATCTACACCGTGCTGAACCCGGACAAACTCGTACGCGTGCACAAGACCTGAGCCCCGTCAGGACCCCGCCCGGACAGTGCGAACGCCCGCACGACCTATAGTCGCGCATATGGATCTCGGCATCTCGGGCAAGGTCGCCCTCGTCACCGGAGGAAGCGCGGGCATCGGGCTCGCCGCGGCCAAGAGCCTCGCGCGCGAAGGCTGCGACGTCTGCGTCAGCGCCCGCAGCCCGGAGCGACTCGCGGACGCGGTGGTGGAGCTGCAGGAATACGGCAAGGTCGTGCACGCCGTGCTGGCCGACGTGGAGGACCCGGCCACCGCGCGGCGGGTGGCCGAGGAGACCCGCGACGTGCTCGGCCCGATCGACATCCTCGTGGCCAACGCGGGCGGCCCGCCGGCCGGCCGGTTCGACGAGGTGGGGCTGGAGGAGTGGGACGTCGCGATCCAGCGCAACCTGCTCGGCACCGTACGCCTCATCCATGCGGTCCTGCCGGAGATGCGAGCCCGCGGCTGGGGCCGGATCGTTACCGTCACCAGCAGGTCGGCCCGTGAGGCGATCGACGGCCTGGCGCTGTCCAACGCCACCCGCTCGGCCGTGGCCGGCGTCGTGCGCACGCTGGCCCGCGAGTCGGGCCGCGACGGCGTGCTGGTCAACAACGTCATGCCGGGCCCGATCGAGACCGAGCGGCTGCGGGAGCTGGCCGGCGACGACGAGGCGCTGCGGCAGCGGGGCGAGTCGGTGCCGGTCGGCCGCATCGGACGCGCCGAGGAGGTGGGCGACGTGGTGGCGTTCCTGGCGAGCGAGCGGGCGTCGTTCGTGAACGGGGTCTCGCTGCTGGTCGACGGCGGGGAGAGCCGCGTCATCGCCTGACGCCCGCGGCCTGGAGACGGCTGCTCGCCGGCCTTTGCGCGGACCTGGTGGAGCAGGTGCTCAGGCACCGCTTCGCACATGACATCCTTCCCTTAAGGGACGGAGTGCGACAAGGCGGGGGCGTAACGGCATGGAGAAGCCGGTCATCGTGACGGTGGACGACGACCCGGGCGTCTCCCGGGCGGTCGCCCGTGACCTACGGCGTCGCTACGGCCAGAACTACCGGGTCGTCCGCGCGGAGGCGGCCAAGGACGCCATCGACGCGGTCAGGGAGATGCGGCTGCGCGGCGACGAGGTGGCGGCCCTGCTGGCCGACTACCGCATGCCGCAGATGAACGGCGTGCAGTTCCTGGAGGCCGCGATGGACCTCTATCCGTACGCGCGCCGGGTGCTGCTGACCGCCTACGCCGACACCGACGCCGCCATCCAGGCGATCAATGTGGTCGACCTCGACCACTACCTGCTCAAGCCGTGGGATCCGCCGGAGGAGAAGTTCTACCCGGTGATCGACGGGCAGCTCGACGCCTGGCTGCGCACCGACAGGATCGAGCGGTCGGAGCTGCGCGTGGTGGGCGACCGGTGGTCCGCGCAGTCGTACAAGGTGCGCGACTTTTTGGCCCGCAACCACGTGCCGTACCAGTGGATGCTGGCCGAGGACCCGGAGGGGGAGCAGCTCGTCAGGGCGGCCGGCGAGGACTGCCGCCTGCCGCTCGTGGTGACCGCCGACGGCACCACGCTGCAGTCGCCCGACCAGTCCACGCTGGCCACGACGGTGGGGCTGTCGACCACCCCGGCCACCGACTTCTACGACCTGATCGTGGTGGGCGGCGGGCCCGCCGGGCTCGGCGCCGCCGTCTACGGCGCGTCGGAGGGGCTCAACACGGTGCTGGTCGAGGCGTACTCGTCGGGCGGCCAGGCGGGCCAGAGCTCCCGCATCGAGAACTACCTGGGGTTCCCCGACGGCGTCTCCGGCCAGCAGCTCGCCGACCGGGCACGTAGGCAGGCGCTGAAGTTCGGGGCGGAGCTGCTGACCGCGCGCAAGGTGACCGCGCTGGAGCCGCGCGGGCAGGCGCGGGTGGTCGGGTTCAAGGACGGCGGCGAGATCGCGGCCCACGCGGTGATCCTCGCGACCGGCGTCACCTACCGCCGGCTGCAGGCCCCGGGGCTCGATGACTTCGTGAGCCGGGGCGTGTTCTACGGCGCGGCCCTGACCGAGGCCCCCGCGTGCAGGGACACCGAGGTCCACGTCGTCGGCGCGGCCAACTCGGCCGGGCAGGCGGCCGTCTACCTGTCGGGATTCGCGAGCAAGGTCCACTTGTTGGTGAGGAGTGATGGTCTGGAGAAGTCCATGTCTCACTACCTCATCGAACAGATCGCCGCGCTGCCCAACGTCGAGGTGCACCTGCAGACGCAGGTCGTCGACGGTGGCGGCAGCGACCACCTGGAACGGCTGACCCTGTCGTCCAAGGGCGAGGAGCGCGTCGTCGACGCGCAGTGGTTGTTCGTGTTCATCGGCGCGGAGCCGTACACGTCGTGGCTCGGTGAGACGGTCGAGCGGGACGCGCGGGGGTTCGTGTTGACGGGGCCCGACCTGGTCCAGGGCGGGCGGCGGCCGCGCAACTGGCCGCTGCGGCGGGAGCCGTACTACCTGGAGACGAACGTGCCCGGGGTGCTCGCCGCGGGCGACGTACGCGCGGAGTCCATCAAGAGGGTGGCCTCCGCCGTCGGCGAGGGCGCGATGGCCGTCACACTCGTGCACCGCTACCTGGAGAAACAATGAACCGAGAGCAGGCGAGCATCGACATCGACGAGCTGCGCAAACTGTTCCTGTTCGAGCGGCTGACCGACGAGCAGCTCAGCAAGCTCGCCGGCAGCGGCGCGGTGCAGACGTACGCGCAGGACGAGGACGTCCTGCGGCAGGGCGAGCCGGCGGAGTGCTTCGCGGTGCTGATCGAGGGCGAGGTGCAGATGATCAGCGAGACGGTCAGCGCCGGCACCGTCGCCATGCCCCGCACCTCGCAGCCCGGCGTCTACGGCGGCGCCACCTCGGCCTACCTCGGCCTGCGGGCGCCGCAGACCTACCAGCACACCCTGCGGGCCACGGCCCCCTCGCGGATCTTCATGCTGCCGGCCAAGAAGTTCGCCTACATAGTGGCCGAGTGGTTCCCCATGGCGATGCACCTGCTCGACGGCCTGCTGTCGGGCGGCAGGATGCAGCGGGAGATCATCGACCGGCGGCAGCGGCTCACCGCGCTCGGAACGATCACGGCCGGGCTGACGCACGAGCTGAACAACCCGGCCGCGGCCGCCGTACGCGCGGTGAGCGAGCTGCGCACGCTGCTGCGGACCTCGCGGTTGCAGCTCGCCCAGCTCGCCCAGGACGGCATCGCACCCGACAAGCTCCGCACGCTGGTCGAGGTGCAGGAGCACTGCACAGAAGCGCTGGGCAGGAAGCAGCGTTCGCCGCTGGAGATCTCCGACGCCGAGGACGCGCTGGGCGAGGAGCTGGACGAGCTGGGCGTCGAGGACGCGTGGGATCTGGCGCCCTCGCTCGTCAACGCCGGATTCTCCAGCGACGACCTGCGCAAGGTCCGCGGCACGATGGGTGAGGAGCACACGCCGGCCGCTCTGCGCTGGCTGGCCGACGCGATCGAGATCTCGCAGATGCTGAGCGAGGTGACCGAGGCGACCGAGCGCATCACGTCGCTGATCCGCTCGGCCAAGCAGTATTCCCAGATGGACCGGGCGCCGTTCCAGCTGGTCGACGTGCACGACCTGCTCGACAGCACGGTCGCGATCTTCCGTGGCAAGATCCCGCCGGGGGTCACGGTGGTCACCGACTACGACCGTACGCTGCCGCTGATCCCCTGCTACGCGGGCGAGCTCAACCAGGTGTGGACCAACCTGATGCACAACGCGCTCGACGCCATGGGCGAGTCGGGCACGCTGACCATCCGCACCGCGTACGACGAGGACGAGGCGATCGTCGAGATCGGCGACACCGGGCCGGGCGTGCCCGAGGCGATCAGGGACCGGATCTTCGAGCCGTTCTTCACCACGAAGACCGTCGGGGAGGGCACCGGGCTCGGGCTCGACATCTCCTACCGGATCGTGGCCGGGCGGCACGGCGGGGAGATCAAGGTGCGCTCGGAGCCGGGCGACACGTGGTTCGAGGTACGGCTTCCGCTGCGCGAGCCCACGGCCGTTCCTGAGCCCGCCGTGTGAGCTTGGGCCGTGTCGGGACATGCGGAAACCAGCGGCAATCTCGACTTGTCATGACGAGTCGTGACCCCGTGTAATGGTTGACCGTATTGCGGAAAGGAGGCTTGCCCGTGGCCACGTCCCTTTCCCGGCAGCCCTCGGAAGGATGTTCGCGTTGATCACCGACTGGACCCGGCAGGCCCTACCGGCCATGCTCGACGACCTGAAGGCCGTGGTCGAGCTGGAGACCCACAGCTACGACAAGGCCATGCTGGTCAAGGGTCTGCGTGAGATCAGGGCCAGAGCCGTCGCGCGGCTCGGGACGCCCGACGACGAGATCCTGCACGAGGGCGGACAGCACGGCGACATCCTGGAGCTCACCTATCAGGGCACCGCCCCGGGCACGGTGCTCATGCTCTGTCACTACGACACCGTCTGGCCGACGGGGACGCTGCGCTCGTGGCCGTTCGCGGTGGTGGACGACAAGGCCACGGGGCCCGGCGTGTTCGACATGAAGACGGGGCTGGTGCAGTCGATCTGGGCGCTGCGCGGGCTGCGGGAGCTGGGCCTGCCGCACCCGAGCGTGCGTTACCTGTTCAACGGGGACGAGGAGATCGGCAGTCCGGCCTCGCGCGAGCACATCGAGGCGGCCGGCATCGACGCGCTGGCCACTCTGGTCTTCGAGGCGTCCATGGACGGCGCGCTCAAGACCGCGCGCAAGGGCGTGGGGCTGTTCAACGTCTGCGCCACGGGGGTCGAGGCGCACGCGGGGCTGGATCCGTACGCGGGGGCGAGCGCGATCCACGCGCTGGCCGAGGTCGTCACCACGCTGGCCGCGGCGGGCTCGCCCGAGCGCGGCACCACGGTCAATGTCGGCCTGATCGGCGGCGGCACCGGCCGCAACGTGGCGGCCGGGCGCGCGACCTGCGGCGTGGACGTCCGCGTGAGCGATCCGGCGGAGATGGAGCGGATCGACGAGGTGTTCGCCAGGCTGCGGGCGTCGGACCCGCGGGTGTCGATCTCGTCGACCGGCGAGTGGAACCGGCCTCCCATGACGCCCAACCCGGCCTCCCAGCGGCTGTTCAAGGAGGCGCAGGAGGTGGCGGCCGGCTTCGGATGGCTGCTTGACGAGGCCGCGGTCGGCGGAGCCAGCGACGGCAACTTCGTCTCGGCGCTCGGGCGCCCGGTGCTGGACGGCATGGGGGCGATCGGGGACGGGGCGCACGCGCGGCACGAACACGTGCTGGTCGAGCACATCCCCGACCGGACGGCACTGGCGATCGGGCTGGTCAGCGCCCTGGCCTGACCCCGCTGAAAACGTTGTCACGGGCGCGGTCGAGCGCGGTGAGCACGGCTCCGTGCAGCACCGCGTCGCCCTCGACCGTGGTGGCGCGGACCTCGGTGGGCGCCGGTGACATCGCCCGCAGGTGCTCGGCCACCTGTTCCGCCAGCGCGTCACCGCCGTCCTGTCCCAGCTCGCCGCCGAGCACGATCAGCCCGGGGTCGAGGAGGGTGACGCAGGCGAAGGCGCCCCTGGCGATGCGCGCCGCCAGCTCGGCGCGGTCGAGCCCCTGGACGGCGTCGGCCGACACGAGGTGGCAGAAGTCGGTGCCGCCCATGTCGAGGAAGCCGATCTCTCCCGCGCCGCCCGACGCCCCTCGTCGCACCCTGCCGCCGAGCACGACGGCCGCTCCCGTCGCGTCACCCAGCCAGAGCAGCACGAAGTCCTCGCTTCCCTGCGCGGCTCCCGTACGCAGCTCGGCGACGGCGGCGAGGTTGACCTCGTTCTCCAGGAGCACCGGCACGCCGAGGCGCTCCCCCAGCGAGGAGATCAGCCCCGGCCTCCATCCGGGCACCTCGTTGGCGGACACCAGCTCTCCGGTGCCCGGATCGACCAGCCCCGGTGCGCCGATCACCACCATGTCGAGCGCGCGGCCGGCCGCCGCATCCTCGACCGCGCCGGCGACAAGACCGGCGAGCTCGCCGGCGACCGCTCGCGAGGCCTCGCCGGCCGGCCGGCCGGCGAGGTCGGCGAGGTCGGCGACCGTGACGTGCACGGCGGAACGCCGCAGGTCGACGCCCGCCACATGGGCGCGGCCCGCCACGAGGCCGTAGAGCCGGGCGTTCGGCCCCCGCCGCTCGGCGCCGGTCTCGCCGGTGACCTCGATGAGACCGCTTTCCGTGAGCCGCTCGATGAGGTCGGACACGGTCGGCCGGGACAGACCGGTCAGCGCGCGCAGCTGCGGCGCGGTCAGCGGACCGCGTTCGAGCAGCAGGTCGAGCGCCAGCCGGTCGTTGATCGCACGGGCCATGGACGGGGTCGCGGTCTTCATCCCTCCATATTAGTCAGGGACCCTGCATAAAAAGCTTTTCATCAGGAACCCTTCCTGATAATTTGCTCGCATGAATCCCCATCGGGCCATCGCCGTCGTCTTCGCCCTGCACGGCGCCGTCGGCGGCAGCCTGGCCACCCGCATCCCCTGGCTCCAGGACCAACTGGACCTCGGCCCCGGCATCCTCGGCCTCGCACTGCTCTTCCCGTCGATCGGCGCCATCGCCGGCCTGCCGCTGGCCGCCCGCCTGGCCCACCGCTTCGGCGGGCGCGCCGCCACCCGCGTGCTGCTCGCCGCGTGGAGCGCGAGCGTGATCCTGCCCGTGCTCTCGCCCGCGCCCGGCTGGTTGTTCGGGGCGTTCCTGCTGTACGGCTGCACGGCCGGCATGTGCGACGTGGTGATGAACGCCCACGCCGTCGTGCTCGAACGCCGTCTCGGCCGCTCGATCATGTCAGGACTGCACGGCATGTGGAGCGTGGGCTGCCTGACCGCGGGCGGCGTCGGAGCCCTGGCCGCGCAGGCCGGCATCGACGCCAGGATCCACCTCGCGGCGGTCTCCCTCACCCTGATCGTGCTGGGCGCGGCGGCCGGGAGAAGCCTGCCGCCCGGCGACGCGTCCACCCATGCGCCTCCGCCCCGCCGCCTCGTCCTGCCCTCCCGCGGCATCCTGGCCATCGGCGCGGTCGGGTTCTGCGCCACGTTCGCGGAGGGCGCCGGCGCCGGCTGGGCAGCCGTCTACCTCTCCGAGATCGCCTCCGCCGGCCCCGGGGCGGCCGCCGCCGGATACACCGTGCTCATGGTCGCCATGGCGGGCGCCCGGCTGGCGGGCGACCGGGTCATCCACGCGCTCGGGCCCGTGACGGCCGTCAGAGCAGGTGGCATGGTGGCGACCGCCGGCTGCGTCATGGTGGTCGTTGCCCGCTCCCCCGCCCTGGGCATCGCCGGGTTCGCCCTGCTGGGCCTCGGCGTGGCGGTGGTCGTGCCGCTGGTGTTCACGGCGGCGGGCAACGCCGGGACGACGCCGGGCGCGGGCGTCGCGGGCGTGGCCACGATCACGTACGTGTCGGGGCTGTCGGCGCCCGCCGTCATCGGGTGGGTCGCGGACTGGCTGTCCTATCCGGCCGCGTTCGTGATGATCACCGGCGTGGTGGTGCTGCTGACGCTGCTGGCACCCGTCCTGCGGCCCTCGCCCGCATCCGCGCCGTCGAGGGAAGAGGCGCTCAGCGCCCGCTGACGAGGGCGGCCGCGTCAGGTCGCCCTCCGCTCCAGCGAGATCGCGGCGGCCCGCCCCGGCCTGGACTGTGGTGGGCTCTCGCGTATACGCTCCCAAGCGAGCGCTTGGTTTACCTCGAGGGGCCGCCGCATGAAGTTCTCGACCTTCCACCTCTTCCACCGCTTCGACGGCCAGAGCTTCAAGGACGTCTACGACCACCACCTGGAGCTCATCGAACTGGCCGAGGAGCTGGGGTTCGACGGGGTACGGCTGGCCGAGCACCACTTCCGCGACTACGGCGTCGCCCCCAACCTGTTCACCATGCTCGCCCACGCCGCCGCCCGCACCACTCGGCTCCGGCTGGGCACCGGCATCGTGGTGCTGCCCCTGCACGACCCGATCCACGTGGCCGAGGAGGCCGCGCAGGTGGACGTGCTCTCCGGCGGCCGGCTCGACCTGGGGATCGGACGCGGATACCAGAGCGCCGAGTTCGAGGGGTTCGGGATCGACCTGGCGGAGGCCCGCGACCGGTTCAACGAGGCGCTCGAGGTCATCGTCGGGCTCTGGACGCGGGAGACGTACCAGCACGAAGGGAAGTTCTACCGGACCGGCGCCGAGGTCTCGCTCGTGCCGAGGCCGCTGCAGGCGCCCCACCCGCCGATGCACGTCGCGGCCGTCTCGCCCGAGACCGTCACCATGTACGCCGAGCGCGGGCTGCCCATCCTGGCCGACCCCGCCGCGACGTTCCGCAAGGTCTGCGCGGCGGCCGGGACCTGGCGCGAGACGGCCGCTCGCGCCGGCCACCCGGACGGGGCCGAGCTGGTGGTGGCACGCAGCGTGTACGTCGCCCCCACCCTGGAGCAGGCCCGCGCGGACCAGGAACGTTTCGAGGCGTCATTCGACCGCTCGCGCATCTTCAACGAGCGCAGCGCCCCGATCGACCCGAAGACGGGCCGCGCCGCGCAGGGCTTCGAGTACTACCAGGACCGCTATCTCAAGGGCGGCACCGTGTCGGCCGACTTCCGGTGGGAGCAGTTGGAGGTCATCGGGGACCCGGCACGGGTGATCGACCAGATCACACTGCTCAGGAACGCCGGCTTCACCAACCTCCTGTGCGACTTCGGCAGCACCCGGCCGATGCCGCTGGAGGACATGAAGCAGGTCATGCGGTTCTTCGCCGCCGAAGTGATGCCCGCGTTCCCCCGGAGGGTCACATGATCCACAGCCTGTCCCTGTCGGACGTCCTCGCCGACCACGCCCGCAGCCGCCCGGGGGTCACCGCGGTGGTGGACGGCGCGACGCGGCTGACGTATCCGGAGCTCGACGCCCGCGTGACCCGCCTGGCCGGTGCCCTGGCAGGGCTGGGGGTCGGCGGCGGCGACCGGGTGCTCTGGCTGGGCCGCAACTCCTGCGCGGTGCTGGAGCTGCTGCTGGCCTGCTCGCGGCTGGGAGCGGTGTGCTGCCCGGCCAACTGGCGGCAGTCGGAGGACGAGCTGCGGTTCGTGCTGGCCGACCTGACCCCGTCGGTCGTCGTCTGGGAGCCGTCGGACACGACGGACGCGTTGCGCGGCTCGGGGCAGGGCGTGTGGGTGCGGGCGGGCGACGCGTACGAGCGGCTGATCGCCGACGCGAGCCCCCGGGAGTTGCCGCAGGTGGCGGACGCCGAGCCGGTGCTGGCGCTCTACACCGCCGCGTTCGGCGGCCGGCCGTGCGCCGCCCTGCTCGGCAGCGCCGCGCTCGTCGCCCACGCCACCTCGCTGCTCGTCGTCCGGCAGATGGAGCCGGGCTTCACCTTCCTCAACAGCGGCCCGCTCTACCACGTGGGCACGATGATGTTCTGCCTGGCGACCTTCCAGATCGGCGGCACGAACGTCTTCATCCCCGCGTTCGACCCCGAGGAGGTCTGCCGGCTGGTGGACGCCGAGCGGGTGACGCAGGCGTTCCTGTTCGGGCCGATGATCGACGCCGTGACGAAGGCGAACGCGGACGGCGCATACGACCTGTCGTCGCTGCGGTTCGTCGCCCACTCGGCCGAGTGGGACGACATGATCACCGTGGACGGCTCGCCCTGGTGCCGGTCGAAGATGGGCGGCTACGGGCAGACGGAGG
>NZ_SMJZ01000206.1 GCF_004348345.1 Nonomuraea longispora | reverse complement strand
GTGTACGGCGGGGCGCCCATCGCGGCATAGACCCCGTCGCGCACCAGCGGGCGGGCCATGCCCGCGGCGACCTGCGCCCACGCCGGCTCGGGCGCCAGGCCCAGCATCCGCCGCCAGCGCTGGGCCACCTCCAGCGCCCATGACCAGTACGCGAGCTCGAACGTCGGGTCGGCGGCGCTCGCCCGCACGTCGGCGTACGACTCCTGGGCCGGGACCAGGGGCGGCCCCAGACCGTGCCCGCGGGGGCCCTTGGTCGCGAAGGCGGCCATGAACGTGGCCGTGCCGAGCACGACGTCGGCGTACTCGGCCAGCGCCCGGGAGCCGTTCGCGCGGCGTACCAGCTCGGCCAGGAAGATCGGATGCGGCTGTTGCCAGAGCAGGAACGGCCCGATCGGGCTGGGGCTCTCGCGCCCGTCGGGGCCCACCTGCTTGGGCCAGCGCACTCCCGGCAGGCCCTGCGCCCTGGCCGTCTCACGGGCGCGCGGCAGGATGGAGGCGTACCAGCCGAGGCTGCGTTCGAGCAGGCCCGCCCGCCCCCACAGGGGGAAGTGGGCCGCGTGCCACCAGTGCATCTCCAGGTGGAAGCGGCCTCGCCAGCTGTTGGCCATCAGCCCGGTCTCGGCCGGAGGGGTGGAGCCGGCGCAGTGGATGGCGGTGAGGTACTGCGACAACACGACGCGGCGTTCCAGCTCGGGAGCCCGCGCGTCGTCGGCGCCGGACAGGTCCACCGCGCCGCCGGTGCTCCAGAAGCGCGCCCAGTGACGGCCGCAGGCCGCCACTACCTCGCCGAAGCCGGGAAGCCCGCCGCCGGGGGGCGTGCCGGCGGAGGTGAACGCGACCACGAGTTCGGCGGCCGGCTCGGTGAAGGTGAGCAGCACCTCGTGCGGCCCGCCCGGCGCGGCCCGGCCGCCGCCGGTCATGGCCACCGCCACGTCGTACGCGGTGCCGTCGAGCACCCGCTGCACCGTGCACCCGCCCGGTGAGGGGCGCAGCGTCGAGGCGTGCGCGCGGGGGCGGGACCAGTCGGCCGCGTTGCCCCACGCCTGCGACCCGTACGGGAACGCCAGCCGCACGGCGAGACCGCCCGGGAAACCGCCCGCCAGCAGCGGCGACTCGACGCGCACGGCGAGCACGTCGCGCTCGGGATGGCAGGCGGTGGTCACCTGCACCGGCGTGCCGCGCAGCAGGTAGCGGCTGGTGATGACGCCGGTCCACAGGTCGAGCCGCTGGCGGATCCCGGTGAGGTCGCCGGGGGTCAGGGGCGGGCCGCCGGTCGCGGCGAACCCGATCCGGCCGAGGTCCAGCCGGTGCGGGTTGGCCCGCAGCCACCGCTCGGCGGCCGAGGCGGGCGACTCGCCGGAGGCGCCGAGCCCACCCGCCATGTCCACGTACGGCACCGGCCCGCGCGGCGTGTCGTAGGTGCGGGCCGTCTCCGACAGCTCGTACGAGCCGGGAACGCTGTGCCAGCCCCACGCGGACATGGTGGCCAGCAGCGTCCCCGGCGCCGCGGCGGTGCGGTCCTCGACCGGGTGGGCGTCCGGGAAGGTCTGCAACCCGGTGACGTCGACCGTGCAGCAGAACTCGCCGTTGCCCACCGACAGCGGCGACTCCGGCAGGATCCGCGTCACCTCGACCGCGTGCCGGCCGACGAGCGCACGGCGGTCGATCCCGGCTGCGGTCACTGCTGCGGTCACTGCTGGATCGCCGTCCCGACCTGCTGGATGAAGTCGGCCGCCGCCTCGGCCGGCTTCTGCCGGCCGAACAGCACCTCGGCGTTGACCCGGTCGAGGATCTTGGGCGTGTCGGTGGAGCCCGCGGGCCCGATCACCAGCGGCGGTCCCGCCTTGGGCGTCAGGTCGTCGATGAACTCGGCCTGCGCCTTCTCCTCCTCGCCGAGCACGCTCGCGATGCCCTCCCGCACGTCGGAGTTGGCCGGGATGCCACGGTCGGCAAGAATGATCTTGCCGGCGTCGGCGCTGTTCACCAGGAAGTCCACGAACTTGGCCGCCTCCTCGGGATGCTCGCTCCTCGCGTTGATGCTGTAGATCTGGGACGCCTGCAGCCACATGCCGGGCTGGGTGGCATCGCTCTCACCGGGCACCCGGATGAGCTTCAGCGGTGTGCCGGCGGCCTTGGTCAGCGCGGTGAGCTGGTTGCTCCAGTCGAACTGCATCGCCGCGAGGCCTCGGCCCATCAGCGTCTGCTCGGGGGCGGGCTGGGTGATGAGCTCGGCCGTCTGCGAGGCGGGCGGGCTCGCTCCGGCGTCACGCAGTTCGAGTGTCATCGTCCACCAGTCGACCAGCGTCTTGGCGCTGATGGCGACCTTGCCGTCGGCGGTGTAGAGCGCCTCGCCGCGCTGGCGTGAGTACGCGTCCAGCATGTCGCTCCTGGTGGGGTCGGCCAGCGCGAACGTGCCCTTGGGCAGCTTGCCGGACAGCTCCGTGGAAACGCGCTTGAAGTCGTCCCAGGTCCAGGTGTCGCCGTCGGGCACCTCGACTCCGGCCTTGTCGAACACGGCGGGGTTGATGACGGTGGCGATCGCGTTGACGCCGCTCGGCACGCCGTACTGGACGCCGCCGAACTTGCCGTTGTCCAGCGCCGCCGTACCGATCTTGTCCGTCTTGAGGCTCACCTTCGACAGGTCGAGCAGCGCGCCGCGATCGCCGTACTCGCGGGGGTAGGCGCCGCCGAGCGTGATGACGTCGGGCGCGCGCCCGGCGGCCACCTCGGTGGCGAGCCGGTCGAAGTAGGAGTTGAAGTCGGTGTAGGAGCCCTTGACCGTGATGCCGGGGTTCTTCGCCTGGAACGCGTCGATCACCTTCTGGGTGGCGTCGGCCCGGTCGTTGTTGCCCCACCAGCCGAAGCGGAGCTCGACGGCGCCGTCCTCGCTCTCGGACGGCCCGCCGCCGCAGGCGGACACCGCCAGCATGACGCCGGCCAGGCAGAGCGCCGCGAGCCTTCTGGGCCTTCGTGACATCGGTCCTGTCCTTTCCCTGATAAGAAACGTGTCAATAGCACGTGGGGTGACGCGTCGCGATCACTTGAAGCCCGTGGTCGCGATGCCCTGGGTCAGGTAACGCTGACCGGCGAGGAAGAACCCGAAGATGGGCATCAGCCCGACGATGGACATGGCGAACAGCTCGCCCCAGGCCGTCTCGCCCTGGCCGTCCATGAACGACCGCAACGCCACCGGCATCGTCCACAACTCGGGATCGGTCAGGAAAATGAGCTGGCTGAAGAAGTCGTTCCAGGTCCAGATGAACGTGAACAGCGCCGAGGTCGCCAGCGCGGGAACCGACAGCGGGATGATGATCCGCCAGTAGATCCTGAAGTGGCCGCAGCCGTCGATGCGGGCCGCCTCGTCGAGCTCGCTGGGCAGGCCGCGGATGAACTGCACCATCAGGAAGATGAAGAACGCGTCGTGCGCCAGGAACTTCGGCACCACCAGCGGCAGGTTGGTGTTGATCCAGTCGAGCTGGGAGAACAGCACGTACTGCGGGACGATGAGCACGTGAATGGGCAACATCAGCGTCGCCAGCATCGCGGCAAAGAAGAGGTTGCGGCCCCGGAACTTCAGCCGGGCGAAGGCGTAGGCCGCCAGCGAGCACGACAGCAGGTTGCCGGCCACCGCGAGGATCGCGATCACCGCGGAGTTCCACAGGTAATAGTGGAACGGGTGACTCAGCGCCTCCCAGCCCTCGACGTAGTTGCCCAGGTCGAGCTCGGTCGGCCAGATGGAGGGGTCGCGGAAGATCGTCTCGGTGGGCTTGACGGAGCTCGACACCATCCACAGCAGCGGATAGAGCATCACCAGCCCGAAGCCGATGAGCAGTACGTGCTTCGGCAGCCGCCACGACCGGCGGCGGCGCGAAGGCCCCAGCTCAGTTGCCATAGAACACCCACCGTTTGGCGAAGAGGAAGTTGAGCCCGGTCAGGACGGCGATGACGGCCAGCAGCACCCACGCCATCGCGGAGGCGTAGCCCATGTCGAAGGAGCCGAAGCCGCGCTCGTACAGGTAGAGGGTGTAGAGCAGGGTGGCGTCGGACGGGCCGCCGCGCCCACCGCTGATCACGAACGCCTGGGTGAAGCTCTGGAAGGCGCCGATCAACTGCAGCACGAGGTTGAAGAAGATGATCGGCGTCAGCAGCGGGAGCGTGATGCGGAAGAACCTCGACACCGGGCCGGCGCCGTCGACCTCCGCCGCCTCGTAGTAGGAGTGCGGGATCTGGCGCAGCCCGGCCAGGAAGATCACCATCGGCGCGCCGAACGTCCAGGCGTTGAGCACGATGAGCGTGCCCAGGGCGAAGTCTGGGTGGGCGACCCAGCTGACGCCCTCGATGCCGGCCATCGCCAGCAACTGGTTGACCAGGCCGTCCTTGCCGAAGATCTGCCGCCACAGGATCGCGACGGACACGCTGCCCGCGAGCAGCGACGGCAGGTAGTAGACCGAGCGGTAGAAGCTCAGCCCGCGCACGCCCCGGTTGAGCAGCAGCGCCAGCGCCAGCGCCAGGACCAGCTGGACGGGCACGGACACGGACACGTAGACGAACGTGACCCCGAGCGACTTGTGCAGCCGCGGGTCGGCCAGCATCTGCCGGTAGTTGTCCAGCCCCAGCCACTCGGGCGGCTTGAGCAGGGTGTATTCGGTGAACGACAGGTAGAGGGAGGCCAGGATCGGCCCGACGGTGAACAGCGCCATGCCGGCGAACCACGGCGCCAGGAAGAGATAGCCGATGCGGTCGCGCGCGGGGCCGCTCGGCGAGGACCGCCGTCGCCGCCGCCTTCCGCGCGCGAGAGGGGGCTCTCGCTCGGGCGAGGCGATGGCCGGGGTCGGACGGTTGCTCATGGACCACCCTTCGCCGATCGCGCGGGGGACGCGCGTGTCGGGGCGACCGGGGCCGAGGTGCCCTCCGGCCAGTGAGTAACCAGTTTCTAACAGAGCCTGCAAAAGGTGTCAACGCTCGATGAGTCCGGCACTGAGCTGCGGCAACGCTGGGCAGGGCGTTCTTGCCGACCACGCCGGCAACCGGTTGCAGTTCTTTTGAGAAACCGGTATCTTGCGAGCGCGCCCGGTCGCGGGCGCGCTTGTCACGGTCCGGCGATTTAATGCATGCAGGCGAAGCGCCGAAGCGTGCAGGGGGAGCGGATGAGGGCAGGCACCGGAGGGCGTGCAGAGGATCGCGACGAGCCGTCGTCCTCGGCCGGGTCGGGGGCCAGGCGCGGGCCACGGCCCGCGGGCGCGGCGACCATCAGCCGCGTCGCCGAGGCCGCCGGCGTCTCCCGCGCCACCGTGTCGCGGGTGATGAACGGCTCCACCACCGTCAAGCCGGAGCTCGCCGCCCGCGTGCGCGCGGCCGCGCAGGCGCTCGACTACGAGCCCAGCGTCGCCGCCCGCAGCCTCGCGCTCGGCCGCACGGGCACGATCTCGCTCGTCGTCCCCGACCTGTCCAACCCGCTGTTCCAGGGCGTGCTGCGCGGGCTGAGCCAGGCGGCGGGCAAGGCCGGGCGCCAGCTGCTGGTGGCCGAGTCCAACGAGGACGCCGAGGAGGAGACGATCCTCGCGATCGAGGCGCGGCGCAATTCCGACGGGCTCGTGCTGGCCTCGCCCCGCGCCCCCGGCGAGCGGCTGCGCGAGCTCAGCGACCGCCTGGCGCCGTTCGTGCTCGTCTACCGCGAGGTTCGCGGCCTGGCGGCCCCGTCATTGTCGGTCGACAACGACGCGGGCATCAACGAGCTCGTCGCCCACCTCACTGGCCTCGGCCATCGCCACCTGGCCTACCTGAGCGGCCCGTCCGCCAGCTCCTCGCACGCCGCGCGGCTCGCCGCGCTGCGTGCCGCCGCGGCCGGCACCCCGGGGTTCACGCTGACGGAGCTGCCGTGCGGCTCGATGTTCGACGACGGCCACGCCACGGCCCGCCCGGTGCTGGAGTGCGGCGCGAGCGCGGTGGTGGCCTTCAACGACATGGTGGCCTCCGGCGCCCTCACGGGCCTGCACGAGCTGGGCGTACGGGTGCCGGGCGACGTGTCCGTCACCGGGTTCGACGACATCCCGTTCGCCCGCTACACCACTCCCCCGCTGACCACGGTCTCCATCCCGAAGAACGAGCTCGGCCGGCAGGCGTGGGAGCGGCTGTGGGCGCTGATGAACGGCGAGAGCGGCGGCTACAACGTGCGCTTCCAGCCCCGGCTGCTCATCCGCGACAGCACGGGGCCCGCGCCGTCCTAGGAGGAGAGCGCATGGAGTGGATCAGCGTCCGTGGCGACCGGCTGGCCGGCGAGTCGGGCCGGATCGTCACGCTGGCCGGGGTCGGGCTCGGCGGCTGGATGAACATGGAGAACTTCATCACCGGCTACCCCGCCACCGAGTCGCTGCAGCGCGCCGCCCTGCGCAGATCCCGAGCGACGCGTGCGAGCAAGCCGCTCGCCGACGTGCTGCGGACGCACCTGGCCGGAGGTCAGGAGCCTCAGCCGAGCGCGCGGTCGAGGTTGAACGCGGCGCTGATCAGCGCCAGGTGGGTGAAGGCCTGCGGGAAGTTGCCCTGCTGCTCGCCGCTGCGGCTGATCTCCTCCGCGTACAGGCCCACGTGGTTGGCGTAGGTCAGCATCTTCTCGAACGCCAGCCGGCCCTCCTCCACGCGGCCCGCGCGCACGAGCGCCTCGACGTACCAGAACGAGCAGATGGAGAACGTGCCCTCCTCCCCGCGCAGGCCGTCCGGGCTGGCCTTGGGGTCGTAGCGGTAGACCAGCGAGTCGGACACCAGCTCGGCGGTGAGCGCGTCCAGGGTGGCCAGCCACTTCGGATCGGTGGGCGAGACGAACTTGACCAGCGGCATCATGAGCACGGAGGCGTCGAGCACGTCGCCGTCCTCGTACTGCACGAAGGCCTCACGCTGCTCGGACCAGCCGCGGCGCATGAGCGTGCGGTAGATCGTGTCGCGGCTGTCCCGCCAGCGCGGGATGTCGGCGGGCAGGCCGCGCCGGTTGGCCATCCGCATGGCGCGCTCGATCGCCACCCAGCACATCAGCCGCGAGTAGAGGAAGTTCCTGCGCCCGCCGCGGGTCTCCCAGACGCCCTCGTCGGGCTGGTCCCAGTGGTCGCAGACCCAGTCCACCAGGCCGCACACCTCGTCCCAGTGGTCGCTGGAGATGGGCTGCCCCCACTTGTCGTAGAGGTAGACGGAGTCGATGAGCGCTCCGTAGATGTCGAGCTGGAGCTGGTCGGCGGCGGCGTTGCCGACCCGTACGGGTGCGGAGCCCTGGTGCCCCTCCAGGTGACCGAGCTCGCGTTCCGGCAGGTCGGTACGGCCGTCGATGCCGTACATGATCTGGAGCGGCCCTGAGGGGCCGTCGGCGCGCCGGGTGACGCGCCGGGTCAGGAAGTTCATGAACGCCTCGGCCTCGCCGGTGAAGCCCAGCCGGAGCAGGGCGTAGACGGCGAAGGCGGCGTCGCGCACCCAGAGGTAGCGGTAGTCCCAGTTGCGCTCGCCGCCGATCTGCTCGGGCAGGCTGGTCGTCGGCGCGGCGACGATCGCGCCCGTCGGCGCGTACGTGAGCAGCTTGAGGGTCAGCGCGGACCGGTGCACCATCTCCCGCCACCGGCCGCGGTAGCGGGAGGCGGACAACCACCGCCGCCAGAACGCCACCGTGGCGGCGAACTCGTCCTCGGCCTCGGCGTACGCGCACGCGCGCGGCAGCACGTCGCCGCCGATCTGGTCGAGCGCGAACACCTCCGACTCGCCCTCGTGGAGGGTGAAGGCGGCCGTGGCGTCCCGGTCGTCGCACGTGACCGGCACCGTGGCGGTCAGCGCGAGCGACAGGTCCTCCGACTCGAACAACACCATCCCGTCGTGCCGGCGTACGCGGTGCGGCTGCGCGCCGTACCCGAACCGGGGGGCGACCCGCGCGCGGAACGGGATCGACCCCCGTACGCAGATCACCCGCCGCATCAGCCGGTGGCGCCTGGCCTCGCCCGAGTCGCTGGTCACCGGCATGAAGTCCTGGATCTCGCCCACCCCGCCCTCGGTGAAGAACCGGGTGATCAGGACGTTGGTGTCGGGGAAGTAGAACTGTTTGGTCTTGGCGGGCACACTCGCGCCCAGCTCGAACGCTCCCCCTTTGCCGGCGTCGAGGATCGCGCCGAAGACGCTGGGCGAGTCGAAGGTCGGGCAGCAGTACCAGTCGATGGTGCCGTCGGTGCCCACCAGCGCCACGGTGCGCAGGTCGCCGATCAGGCCGTGCTCGGCGATCGGCAGGTAACGGCCGGGCCCCACCCGGCTCTCCTGATCGAATGTCTCGGCCATCGCATCCTCTCTCCGGCGTCGCGCTGTCCCTACCCACGGTGCGCCGCCGTCTCTCCCGGTCCGGAGGGAGGTCATGGGCTGGCCGGGTCCCGGCGGGGCTGCCCCGGTCGCGCCGGGTCGCGGTGCACACTGGCCCGATGGGAGTGCGGGTCCGGGTCGAGGGCGTGGTGCAGGGGGTGGGGTTCCGGCCGTTCGTGCACGGGCTGGCCACCCGGCTGGGGCTGGCGGGCCGGGTCGGCAACGACGCGCGCGGCGTCTTCGTCGAGCTGGACGGCGACCGCGACGGGATCGCCGAGTTCCTGACGCGGCTCGAACGCGACGCTCCCCCGCTGGCCGCGATCGAGCGGGTGACCGTCACCCGGGGCGGCCGCGTGGCCGCGTCCGGGGACGGGCGGTTCCTGATCGTGGCGAGCGAGCGCTCGGGAGCCCCGCGCACGCTGGTCTCGCCCGACATCGCGACGTGCGCCGACTGCCTGGCCGAGCTGGCCGACCCGGCCGACCGGCGCTACCGCTACCCCTTCGTCAACTGCGTCAACTGCGGGCCGCGGCTGACGATCACGCGCGCGTTGCCGTACGACCGGCCGCTGACCACGATGGCGGGTTTCGCCCTGTGCGAGGCATGCCTGGCCGAGTACCACGACCCGGCCGACCGGCGCTTTCACGCCCAGCCCGTGTGCTGCCCGGCCTGCGGCCCGGCACTCGAACTGCTGGACGCGCGGGGCGCCCCGATCGCCGGCGGCGACGACGCCCTGACCGGCGCCGCCGGTGTGCTGCGCGAGGGCGGGGTGCTGGCGGTGAAGGGCCTCGGCGGCTACCACCTGGCGGTCGTGGCCACCGACGAGCGGGCCGCCGCGGAGTTGCGCCGGCGCAAGCGGCGGGCGGACAAACCGTTCGCGGTCATGGTGGCCGGCCCGGCGCAGGCGCGGCGGTTGTGCGAGGTGGACGCGGTCGCGCAGGCGCTCCTGACCGGCCGGGAACGTCCCATCGTGCTGCTGCCGCGCCGCACGGACGTCACCGGCGTGGCGGGCGCGGTCGCGCCGGGGCGGGCGAACCTCGGGGTGATGTTGCCGTACACGCCGCTGCACCACCTGCTGCTCGCGGACACGGGCGCGCCGCTCGTGCTGACGAGCGCTAATCTCGCCGGCGAGCCGATCGAGTACGACGACCGCGCCGCCCTCGACCGGCTCGGCGGCATGGCGGACGCCTTCCTGACCCATGACCGGCCCATCCACCTGCGGGCCGACGACTCGGTGGCGCGGGTGTTCCGGGGCAGGGGCACGCTCCTGCGGCGCTCGCGCGGCCATGCCCCTGCCCCGTTCACGCTGGCGTGGGAGGCCTCCCGGCCGGTGCTCGGCTGCGGAGCGGCGCTGAAGAGCACGTTCTGCATGACGAGGGGGCGGCACGCCTTCGTCTCCCCGCACGTCGGCGACCTGGAGGGGTACGAGGCGCTGCGGGCGTACACGGCGGGAATCCAGCACTTCTCCGCCCTGCTCGGCGTCCGTCCCGAGGTGGTCGCGCACGACCTGCACCCCGACTACCCGTCCACCCGGTACGCCCTCGGCCTGCCGGACGTGGAACCCGTCGCGGTGCAGCACCATCACGCGCACATCGCCTCCTGCCTGGCCGACAACGGCGAGCACGGCCGGGTGATCGGCGTGGCGTTCGACGGCCTCGGCCACGGCGACGACGGGACGTTGTGGGGCGGCGAGTTCCTCCTGGCCGACCTGGCCTCGTTCGAGCGGGCCGGGCATCTGGCACCCGTCCCGATGCCGGGCGGTGAGACGGCCGTCAGGCAGCCGTGGCGGATGGCCGCCGCCTACCTGGCCGGTCTGGACGGCCTGGACGACAGTGCGGCGCGGGCCACCGCCGTGGCGCGGCGCGCAGGGGCCCGATGGGAGAGCGTGACGGCGCTGGCCAGGCGCGGCGGGCCGGCCGCGCCGCTGACCTCCAGCGCCGGACGCCTGTTCGACGCCGTGGCGGCGCTGGCCGGCGTCCGCGACACGATCACGTACGAGGGGCAGGCCGCGATCGAGCTGGAGCAGGTCGCCGACCCCGCGGAACGCGGCGCGTACCCGGCGGGCATCGCGCGGCGCGACGGCGTGCTCGTGGTCGCCGGCGGGGACCTGGTGCGGGCGGCGCTGGAGGACCTGGACAGGGGCGTGGGCCCGGCGGTGGTCTCCGCCCGCTTCCACAACGGTGTGCGCGAGCTCGTCGTGCGCTGCTGCCGGGCGCTGCGCGAGGAGACGGGGCTGACGACGGTGGCGCTGTCCGGAGGCGTGTTCCAGAACGTGCTGCTGGCCGAGCGCACGGTGGAGCGGCTGGAGTGCGACGGGTTCAGGGTGCTCACCCACGCGGGTGTTCCGGCCGGCGACGGCGGCATCAGCCTCGGCCAGGCAGCGGTCGCCGCCGCCCGCGAGCGGCTCCGCTAGCCGGGCGGGTTCCGCTTCCGCGCAGGTCAGCGAGGTTTCGGCCGGAAGCTGGGGCGGTATGTCCGCTACGTAGAGCAACCGTCCGGGCACATCACGAAACCGGGCCCGAACTCTGCATCCGGCCACGAAAGGGGCTTGGGCCATGACGACCACGCAGACACCGACAGGCCTGGACGAGCTTCACATCCTGTGGACCTCGGAGGGCATGAGCTGCGACGGCGACACCGTCTCCGTCACCGCCGCGTCGCTGCCGAGCCTGGAGGACGTGCTGCTCGGGCTCGTGCCGGGGCTGCCCAAGGTGCACCTGCACAACAAGGTGCTCGCGACGGAGGTGGGCGACGCCTTCATGGCCGCCTTCCACCAGGCCCATCACGACGAGCTCGGCCCGTTCATCCTCGTGGTCGAGGGGTCGATCCCCAACGAGCGGATCAACGGCGACGGCTTCTGGACGTCCATGGGCAACGACCCGGTCACCGGCGAGCCCATCACGGTGAACGAGTGGATCGACCGGCTGGCTCCCAAGGCCTGGGCCGTCGTCGCCATCGGCACCTGCGCCACCTACGGCGGCATCCACGCCATGGCCGGCAACCCGACCGGCTGCATGGGGCTGGCCGACTACCTCGGCAAGGACTTCCGCTCGGCCGGCGGCCTGCCCATCGTCAACGTGCCCGGCTGCCCCGTGCAGCCCGACAACTTCATGGAGACGCTGACCTGGCTGCTCTACCAGGCGGCGGGCATGGCCCCCACCATCCCGCTCGACGACCTGCTGAGGCCCACCTGGCTGTTCGGCAAGACCGTGCACGAGGGCTGCGACCGGGGCGGCTACTACGAGCAGGGCGACTTCGCCCACGACTACAACTCCCCCAAGTGCCTGGTGCGCGTCGGCTGCTGGGGGCCGGTGGTCAACTGCAACGTCACCAAACGCGGCTGGATGGACGGCGTCGGCGGCTGCCCCAACGTGGGCGGCATCTGCATCGGCTGCACCATGCCCGGTTTCCCCGACAAGTTCATGCCGTTCATGGACGAACCTCCCGGCGGATCGGTGTCGGCGGCGTTCAGCGGCGCGTACGGCTCGCTGATCCGCAGGATGCGCTCGATCACGAACAACACGGCCAACAAGGAACCGAAGTGGCGTCACAACCGCCGCAGGCTGACGAGCGGGTACGACCCGCGCTGGGGAAACGGCTAAAGGGAGAGTGGCGAGGTGACAACCCGTACGGCGGGGGCCAAGCAGAGCGCGGGCGAGCCCCGCGAGCTGGTGGAGATGTCGTGGGACCCGATCACGAGGATCATCGGCAACCTGGGCATCTACACCAAGATCGACTTCAACAACCGCGAGGTCGTCGAGTGCAAGAGCACCTCGTCGTTGTTCCGCGGCTACAGCGTGTTCATGAAGGGCAAGGACCCGCGCGACGCGCACTTCATCACGAGCCGGATCTGCGGCATCTGCGGTGACAACCACGCGGTCTGCTCGATCTACGCCCAGAACATGGCGTACGGCGTCAAGCCCCCGCCGCTGGCCGAATGGATCATCAACCTGGGCGAAGCGGCCGAGTACATGTTCGACCACACCCTCTTCCAGGACAACCTGGTCTTCGTCGACTACTGCGAGCAGATGGTCAAGGAGACCAACCCCGGCCTGCTGCGCCGGGCGGAGACCACGGAGGCGCCGAACGCGGGGCTGCACGGGTTCCGGACGATCGCCGACATCATGCGCGCCTTCAACCCGTTCAGCGGGGCGGTCTACAAGGAGGCGCTGCACGTCAGCAGGGTGACCAGGGAGATGTGCTGCCTGATGGAGGGCCGGCACGTGCACCCGTCGACGCTCTACCCGGGCGGCGTGGGCACGGTCGCGACGCCCCAGGTGTTCACCGACTACCTGGTGCGGCTGCTGCGGGTGCTCGACTTCCTGAAGAAGGCCGTCCCGATGAACGACGACCTGTTCGACTTCTTCTACGAGGCGCTGCCCGGCTACGAGGAGGTCGGCCGCCGGCGGGTGATGCTCGGCTGCTGGGGCTCCTTCCAGGATCCGGCGGCGGTCGACTACGACTACCGGAACATGAACGAGTGGGGCCGGCGGATGTTCGTCACGCCGGGCATCGTCCTGGACGGCGAGCTGCTGACCACCGACCTGGTCGACATCAACCTCGGCATCCGCATCCTGCTGGGCAGCTCCTACTACGACGACTGGCAGGCGGAGGAGACGTTCGTCACCCACGACCCGCTCGGCAACCCCGTGGACCAGCGCCACCCGTGGAACCAGACGACGCTGCCCAAGCCGCAGAAACGCGACCTGGAACACGGCAACTACAGCTGGGTGATGAGCCCTCGCTGGTACGACCGGCGCACCGGCGACCACCTGGCGCTCGACACCGGCGGCGGCCCGCTGGCACGGCTGTGGTCGACGGCGCTCGCGGGCCTGGTCGACACCGGCACGGTACGCGCCACGGGCCACAGCGTGGAGATCAACCTGCCCAAGAGCGGCTCCCTGCCGGAGATGCGGCTGGAGTGGAAGGTGCCACGCTGGGCCAACACCATCGAGCGCAACCGCGCCCGCGCCTACTTCGTCGCGTACGCGGCGGCGATGGCGGTGCACTTCCTGGAGCAGGCGCTGGGCGAGGTGCGGGCCGGCCGCACGCAGGTGTTCTCCGACTTCGACGTGCCGGACGAGGCGATCGGGTGCGGCTTCCACGAGGCGGTGCGCGGCGTGTTGTCGCACCACATGGTGATCCGCGACGGCAAGATCGCCAACTACCACCCGTACCCGCCGACGCCGTGGAACGCCAGCCCGCGCGACATGTACGGCACGCCGGGGCCGTACGAGGACGCGGTGCAGGGGTTGCCGATCTTCGAGGAGAACGGGCCCGACTCTTTCAAGGGCATCGACATCATGCGTACGGTGCGCAGCTTCGACCCGTGCCTGCCGTGCGGCGTGCACATGTACCTCGGCGGCGGCAAGGAGCTCAAGCAGATGCACTCCCCCACTTTCGGCGCGAGCCTCGGCGGTTAGGAGCAGGCGCATGGACGACCGCATCGCGAGGATCGAGGTCATGCTCGACGAGGCCGGCCCTGACGCGGTCGAGCTCGTCAGGGAGCTGCTCGACCTGTACGGCGAGGGCCTGGGGCGGGTCATGGCGGTGCTCGACGCCGAGCAGGCGGCGCGGCTGGCCGCCGACGCGTCGGTCGCGCCGCTCCTGCTGCTGCACGACCTGCATCCGCTGGACGTGCGGGCCCGTGTGGAGGCGGCCGTCGGCGGCTCCGCCGAACTGCTCGCCGTCGAGGACGACCTGGTCCGCCTGCGCGTACGGCCGGGCGGCTGCCGCTCGTCCGCCGAGACGGCGACGTCGGCCCTGCGGGAGGCCGTACGTGCCGCAGCCCCGGAGATCGAGCACGTCGACATCGAGGTCGAACGCGACGCGACGCCGCTGATCCCGGTCGAGAGCCTGGCCGTGCGCACCGGCTCGCGGGCGCCGTGACCGGCCTGCTGCGCCGGCTCGCCGCGCAGGCGCGCGAGCGGCGGCCGTCCCTCCGGGCGCAGGCGTGCGGGCTGTGCGGCGAGGCGCTGCCCGACGTGCACCGCCACCTGCTGGAGCTGCCGTCCCGCGAGCTGCGCTGCGCGTGCCGGGCCTGCCAGGTGCTGTTCGACCACGCGGCGGCCGGCGGGCCGGCGTCGGGAGGCCGGCACGTCCTCGTGCCGGACCGGCGCCGGCGGATGAGCGGCTTCGTGCTTCCCGACCCGGTGTGGGCGCGGCTCGGCGTTCCTGTGCGCATGGCGTGCCTGGTGCGCGACTCGGCTTCCGGCGGGATCGTCGCGTTCTACCCGAGCCCGGCGGGGGCGGTGCGGGCGCCCGCCGACCAGGCGGCCTGGGACCTGATCGTGCGCGACAACCCGGTGCTCGCCGAGTTGCGCCAGGACGTGGAGGCCCTGCTCGTCGACCGCGACCGCGGCGCGTGGATGGTGCCGCTCGACGACTGTTACGCGCTCGCCGGGACGATCAGGGCCCGCTGGCGCGGGCTGACCGGCGGCCAGGAGGTGCGCGCGCACCTCGACACCTTCTTCACCGACCTCGACGACCGGTCCGTCACCGTACCGGCCACCGACGACAGCAGGAGCCCAGCGTGAGCAAGAAGCACCCGATCAGGACGGGCCACCCGGACGTGCGCCCCGACGCTCCCTCCCACGTCAAAGGCGTCAAGGAGGGCAACAGCCGCGGCAATTACGGCAAGCAGGAGGGCCACCTGCCAGACGGCCGGTCCACGGCCCGGCGCTCGACCGGCATCAACCCGCGCAAACACGACCCGATCGACCCTGACATGCCCAACCTGTCGCCCGCCTGATCACGATGCCACCGACAGCACCGGCCGTGCGGATCGAGGTCCACGGCGTCGAGCCGGCCGTACCCGCCGCGGCGCCCGCCCTGGACTTCCGGCTGCGCGTGCACGCCGACGCCCCCGTGCGCGCGCTCACGCTGGCCACGCAGCTGCGCATCGAGGCCGCCGCGCGCGACTACGACGAGGACGCGCGCGACCGGCTCCAGGGGTTGTTCGGCCCGCCCGAGACGTGGGGACGCACCCTGTCCAGCCTGCTGTGGACGCGGACCGTCACCCACGTGCCCGCCTTCACCGGCAGGGCCCAGGCGACGCTCACCGTCGCGTGCACCTACGACTTCGACGTGGCCGCCGCCGCGTACCTGCACGGCCTGCCCGGCGGTGGGGTGCCGCTGCGCTTCCTGTTCACCGGCACCGTCTTCTACCTCGACGGCGACCGCCTGCAGGCGGCCTGCCTGCCGTGGGACACCGAGGCGGAGCACCTCATGCCGGTACACGTGTGGAAGGACCTCATGGACCGCCACTTCCCGCGCACGGCCTGGATCCGGCTGGAGCGCGACACGTTCGACCGCCTGTACGCCCACCGGGTGCGGCACACCCTGCTCGGCTGGGACGACACGGTCAGATCACTGCTGGAAACGAGCGGAGGCTGACCGCGCATGGACCCGCAGAAGGATTCGCAGAAGGACCCGGTCCGGCAGATCGCCCGCGCCGTGCTGTACGAGGGCTACCTGCTGTGGCCGTACCGCGAGTCGTCGCTGAAGAACCGGCACCGCTGGACGATCGGCGGCGTGCACCCGGAGGCGTACGGCCGGGCCCACGAGGGCGAGCGCTGGCTGATGCATACCGAATGCCTCGTCGAAGCGGAGCCCGGCGACACCGTCGACGTGTGCGTACGTTTCCTGCACGTCGTCATCCGCGAGCCGGTCGCGGGCGGCCCCGACCGCCGGTCGGGCGAGGAGGCGCGGGAGCGGGAGCTGTCCCTGCCGGGCCTCGTCGTGGACGAGCTGACGCGCGGGCCGGCCG
>NZ_SMJZ01000205.1 GCF_004348345.1 Nonomuraea longispora | reverse complement strand
ACCAGGGCCGGCGTCACGGTGGCCCGCGTACTCACCAACGCCGGCGAGGTCGCCGCCCGAGGCCAGTTCGCGCCGACGGGCGGGACGGCCGTCGTGGACCAGGTGGAGACGGCCGCCCGCCACCGCCGGCGTGGCCTCGGCACCATCATCATGCGCACCCTCGCCTCGGCCGCCGCCTCGGCGGGCGCACGCCAGGGCATCCTGGTCGCCACGGCGCAGGGCAGGGCCCTGTACGAAACCCTCGGCTGGACCGTCCACACCCCGATGACGGCCGCGGTCCTGACCGTCTGATCCCGCGGTACGGGGACCCGTCCCGAACCTGACCCGCTAGAAAGGGAACTGCGGGGCCGACGGCATGTTCCCGCGCCCGGGCGAAGGGGTCCCCACCCCCAAGCCCGGCTGAGGCGGGAGGGCTAGACGAGCGGTCTGACCACGACGGTCTGGTCGCGGCCCGGGCCGACGCCGATCGCGGAGATCGGGGCGCCGCTCATCTCCTCCAGCGCCCTGACGTACGCCTGCGCGTTCGGCGGCAGGTCCTCGAAGACCTTGGCCCCCGTGATGTCCTCCTGCCAGCCGGGGAACTCCTCGTAGATCGGCGTGGCATGGTGGAAGTCGGTCTGCGTCATGGGGATCTCGTCGTGGCGGACCCCGTCCACGTCGTACGCCACGCACACCGGTACGCGCTCCAGCCCCGACAGGACGTCCAGCTTGGTGAGGAAGTAGTCGGTGATGCCGTTGACGCGGGTGGCGTACCGGGCGATCACCGCGTCGAACCAGCCGCAGCGGCGATCGCGGCCGGTCGTGACGCCGAACTCGCCGCCGGTCTGCCGCAGCCACTCGCCCATGTCGTCCGTGAGTTCGGTGGGGAACGGCCCGGAGCCGACACGGGTGGTGTACGCCTTGAGGATGCCGATGATCTTGGTGAGCCGGTTGGGCGGGATGCCGGCCCCGGCGCACGCGCCGCCCGAGGTGGGCGACGAGGACGTGACGAACGGGTAGGTGCCGTGGTCGAGGTCGAGCAGCGTGCCCTGCCCGCCCTCCAGCAGCACGAACTTGTCGTCGTCGAGCGCCTTCGAGAGCACCAGCGAGGTGTCGGCTATGTGCGGCTTGAGGCGTTCGGCGTAGGCGAGGTATTCCTCCACGACCGCCGCCGGGTCGATGCCGCGCCGGTTGTAGACCTTGGTCAGCACCTGGTTCTTCTCGGTCAGGGCGACCTCGATCTTCTTCGCAAGGATGCCGGGGTCGAGCAGGTCCTGGACACGCACCCCCATGCGGGCGACCTTGTCGCCGTACGCGGGCCCGATGCCGCGCCCCGTGGTGCCGATCCTGGCCTTGCCGAGGTACCGTTCGGTGACCTTGTCGAGCGCCTTGTGGTGGGGCATGATCAGGTGCGCGTTGGAGGAGATCAGCAGCCGCTCGGCGGAGATGCCCCGCTCGGCCAGCCCGTCGATCTCGCCCAGCAGCACGCCGGGGTCGATGACCACGCCGTTGCCGATGACCGGCACCACGTCGGGCGACAGGATCCCCGTCGGTAGCAGGTGCAGCGCGTATTTCTGGTCTCCGATGACCACGGTGTGACCCGCGTTGTTGCCACCCTGATAGCGGACGACGTAGTCGACGTCGCCACCGAGCAGGTCGGTGGCCTTGCCCTTGCCCTCATCGCCCCACTGGGCACCAACGAGTACGGCAGCCGGCATGGTTCAGTCTCCCGAGCACAAAACGAAACCCCTGGCGCAAGCGCGACAGGGGCTCTTGCGTGGAGAGACTACCCGAACGTGGTTATTCGTCCCAAGGGCTAGCTCTGGGTCAGCGCGTCGTAACCCGTTTCCGTGCTGTCCTTGAGGAACTGCAGGCACCGCTCGGCTTCGTCCTTCTCGCCGATCGCCTGAGCCGCCCTGGACAGCGCGTGGAGGCAGCGGAGGAAGCCCCGGTTGGGCTCGTGCTCCCACGGGATCGGCCCGTGGCCCTTCCAGCCGTTGCGGCGCAGCTGATCGAGCCCACGATGGTAGCCCGTACGGGCGAAGGCATATGAGGTGACGGCGTGCCCCTGGGCGAAGGCCTCTTCCGCGAGCACAGCCCAGGCCGTGGGGAAGGCGGGGAAGCGGGCGGCCACGTCGGAGGCCTTGGCCCCGGCCTCGAGCGCCTCCCTGGCCTCGGGCAGGTCCGGCAGGTGAGTCGGGGGCGGCCCGGCGAGAAGGTTATCCATAGGACAAGTCATACCCGCCGGGCCGCCGAAGTGGCTAGGAGATCTTCGTCCCACTCGACTTCAGGCTCTGGCACGCCTCCGCGACGCGGGCGGCCATCCCCGCCTCGGCGGCCTTGCCGTAGGAGCGCGGGTCGTAGGTCTTCTTGTTGCCCACGTCACCGTCGACCTTGAGCACCCCGTCGTAGTTGCGGAACATGTGGTCCGCGATCGGCCTGGTGAAGGCGTACTGGGTGTCGGTGTCGACGTTCATCTTCACCACGCCGTACGAGATGGCCTCGTGGATCTCCTCGAGCAGCGAGCCGGAGCCGCCGTGGAAGACCAGGTCGAACGGCTTGTCCTTGCCGAACTTGGCGCCGACCGCGTCCTGGATCTCCTTCAGCACGCTCGGCCGCAGCTTGACGTGGCCCGGCTTGTAGACGCCGTGCACGTTGCCGAACGTGGCGGCCAGCATGTAGCGGCCCTTCTCGCCGACGCCCACGGCCTCGGCGGTGGCCAGCGCGTCGCCGGCGGTCGTGTAGAGCTTCTCGTTGATCTCGCCGACGACGCCGTCCTCCTCGCCGCCGACGACGCCGATCTCCATCTCCATGATGATCCGCGCTCTGGCGCACTTGTCCAGGAGCTCCTTGGCGATCTCGAGGTTCTCCTCGAGCGGTACGGCCGAGCCGTCCCACATGTGCGACTGGAACAGCGGGTCGAGGCCCTTGGCCACCCGCTCAAGCGAGATGTCGATCAGCGGCCGCATGAAGCCGTCGAGCTTGTCCTTCGGGCAGTGGTCGGTGTGCAGCGCGACCGTGACCGGATATTTCGCGGCCACCACCCTGGCGTACTCGGCCAGCGCCGTCGCGCCCGTGACCATGTCCTTCACCGTGGTGCCGGACAGGAAGTCGGCGCCGCCGGTGGAGACCTGCACGATCCCGTCGCTCTCGGCCTCGGCGAAGCCCCGCAGAGCGGCGTTCAGCGTCTGCGATGAGGTCACGTTGATCGCCGGGTAGGCGAATCCGCCGGCCTTCGCCCGGTCGAGCATCTCGGCGTAGACCTCTGGAGTCGCAATAGGCATGATTCATCTCCCTGAAAGTAACGGCTTCGCGCGAGCCCAGTATCCCGGCTCCCTACCCCGCGTGGTAGAGACAACGCGACCTCATTGGTCACTTTGCGCCCCTCCACTACAGGTAGGCTCTCCGGGTGGACTGGCTTTGGAATCTTCTGGACCCGACGTGGTGGCTCACGATTCTCGGCGCATTCGCCACGGTCGGCGTCCTGGCCATCATCTTCGCCGAAACGGGGCTGCTGCTCGGCTTCTTCCTGCCCGGCGACTCGCTGCTGGTGGCCGCGGGGATTTTCAGCTCGGCGGCGGTGGCCCAGGGAATGGGCATCACACCGCTTTCGCTGCCCGTGCTGCTGATCGGCACGCCGCTGTGCGCGATCGCCGGCGCCCAGCTCGGGCATTTCCTGGGGGCCCGGTTCGGCCGCAGGCTGTTCGACAAGCCGGATTCACGGTTGTTCAAGCGCGAGCACGTGCTGCGGGCCGAGGAGTTCTTCGAGAAGTTCGGCCCCGCCAAGGCGGTGGTGCTGGCGAGATTCGTGCCGATCGTCCGCACGTTCATGAACCCGGTGGCGGGCGTGCTGGAGATGCCGGCCAAACGTTTCCTCGTGTGGAACGTCGTCGGCGGCATCGTCTGGACCGAAGGTCTCATCCTGCTCGGCAACGCCCTCGGCAGGGAGGTCGATCCCAAGCAGATCGACAAGTACATTCTGCCCGGCGTCTTTCTCATCGTGTTCATCTCGATCATTCCGATCATCGTCGAGGTGATCAAGAAGCGCCGAGGTGAGAAGGTCGCCGCCGTCTCCAGCGGCAAGCACCGCGTCACCAACGGCCGTCACTAGCCCCGACGGCGGATCATTCGGCTGTACGCTCCCCCTGTGGGACGCCACAGGTCAGATCCGATGGGCATGGCCCGATCAGCCCTCACCGTCCTGGCGGCGGGAGCCGTGCTGACCCTGCTGGTCATCGGCGGCCGCGCGCTGCTCCTCGCGCCGGGTGGGCAGGCGCCCGAACGCGAGCGCGCCTCCGCCCCGGCCACCGGCCTCGCCACCGCCCCGGCCTCCGACGCGACCGCGCGGGTGCCGACTCTCCGCCTCCTGTGCGAGGCGGAGACCTGCCCCACGGTCACCGTACGCGTGCCGGGCGGCGACGTGCTCTACCACCACGAGATGACCAAGGGCGAGGAGCTCAACTATTTCGAGCCCGAGCTGGACGTGGTGCTCAGCGACGCGGGCACGGTGCGCGTCACCGAGAACGGCAAGCCGCGCGAGCAGGGCGACGCCGGAAAGAGGGAGGCGTTCACCGTCCGGGAGCCCGGCTAGAGCCGGCTAGAGCCCCAGATCGGCGAGTGTGTAGGCAGTGCGGTAGTCGAGGCCCTCGCCGGTGACGCGCTCCCCGGCGCCCCGGTCGACGATCGTCGCCACCGCGACCACCTCGGCCCCGGCCTCCCGCAGCGCCTCCACGGCCGTCAGCGGTGAGGCGCCCGTCGTCGAGGTGTCCTCGACGGCCAGCACGCGCCGCCCCTTCACCTCCGGCCCCTCGATCCGGCGCTGCATGCCGTGCGCCTTCTGCGCCTTGCGCACCACGAACGCGTCGAGCGTGCGCCCGCGCGCCGCGGCCGCGTGCAACATCGCGCCCGCCACCGGGTCGGCCCCCAGCGTGAGCCCGCCCACCGCGTCGTACTCCAGGTCGGCGGTCAGGTCGAGCATCACCCTGCCGACAAGCGGCGCGCCCACGCCGTCGAGCGTGATGCGCCGCAGATCGAGGTAGAAGTCGGCCTCCTTGCCCGAGGAGAGCGTGACCTTGCCGTGGACGATGGCCTTGCTCTTGATCTCGGCCAGCAGGTTGTCGCGATCCGTCATGCGCCCAAGCTTATGGCCCGCCCGTGATCACCTCCCCGCAGCCGGTTTAGCCGTGACAGGTAATGCGGAATGTATGCGCGGGGCAACCCTTCGTAATCGTGAGGCCGATCATGGGTGTCGAATTGCCGCAAAGCGATGCAAGCTTGCTACAGGCCGCCCGGCAGGGCGATGCCGCCGCCTACGGGCGGCTCTACGAGCGGCACGTGGCCGCGGCCCGCGCCATGGCCCGGCAGCTCGTCCGGCGGGCCGAGGCCGAGGACGTCGTCACCGAGGCGTTCACCAAGATCCTCGATCTCGTGGGCAGGGGCGGCGGGCCCGAGTCCGGCTTCCGCACCTACCTGCTGACCGTGGTGCGGCGTACGGTGCACGACCGTTCCAAGCTGGCGGGCAGCCAGGCGGGCGAGGTCGAGGAGTACGACCCGGAGGTGCCGTTCGTCGATCCCGCGCTCGCCGGGCTGGAACGGTCCCTGATCGCCAGGGCGTACCTGTCGTTGCCCGAGCGCTGGCGGGCGGTGCTCTGGCACACGCAGGTGGAAAGGTGCAAGCCTGCCGCGGTGGCGCCGCTGCTCGGGTTGTCGGCCAACGGCGTGGCCGCGCTGGCGTACCGGGCCAGGGAGGGGCTGCGGCGGGCGTACCTGCAGATGCATCTCGGCGCCGCGCCGCCGCACGACTGCCGGCCCGTGCTGGGCAAGATGGGCGCGTACGTCAGTGGCGGGCTGACCAGGCGCGACGCGCGGGCCGTGGAGCGGCACGTGGACGCCTGCGAGGAGTGCCACGGGGTGATCCTGGAGCTCACCGACGTCAACCGCGGGCTGCGGGTGCTGGTGGGGCCGCTGATCGCGGGGCCCATGTTCGGCCGGTACGCGGCGGCGCTGGCCAGGCCGGAGCCGGCCGACGGGGCGGGAGGGCTGCCCCCGGCCGTCCGGCGGCTCTGGCGGGCGCGCCGCCGGCAGCCCGTCGTGCTGGTCGCGGGCGTGGCCCTCACAGTCGCCGCGGCGGCGTCGTTGTGGCAGAGCGCCGACGGGGAGCCCGACGGCACACCGGCGACCGCGACGGTGGCCGCCCGGCCGTCGGAGCCCGTACGAGCGGTGCGGGTGCCGCCCCACGGCGACCCCGAACGGGTGCCGCCCCACGAGAAACCCGGCGAGGTGCCGCCCCGGGGAGGGGAGCCCGAACGGGTGCCGCCGCTCCGCGTGGAGCAGACACCCGAGGGCACGGCGCGGTTGCGCGCCACCGTCGACGTGCTCGGCGCACTCGTACGCGCCCACCCCGGCATCGTCGGCCTGCGGCTGCGCAACCACGGGGAACGGCCGAGCGAAGACCTGACGGCGCACGTGACCCTGCCGCCCGGCGTGACGCTCATGCCGCCCGCCCGTCGTGGCAGCCCGGCCGTCGTGGGCCCCGCGGACGGCTGGGAGTGCCGTCCTTCGCTGGGCGGCGCCCGCTGCACCAGGGAGCCGCTGGCTGCGGGCCGGGCGACGGCCGTCTTCCTGCGGGTGGCGGTGGCCCGGCGGGCCCCGCGCGCCGCGGGCCCCGCCGCACGGATCGACGCGGGCCCGCTGCGGGTCAAGGCGAGGGGCGGCGAGGGCGTACGCGCGACGGGTGCTCCCGCCAGGTTCGCCGCCGACGGCAAGGTGACGGTCAAGGCGGTGGGCAACGCGCTGCTGAGCTGCTACGAGGAGAGCCCCGGCTGTGAGCAGGCCCGGCGCCGCGACGGCGGCAGGCGTGACAACGACCTCTGGCCGATGGCGGTGGTCGACCGCGACGGCGAGCTCGGCACTTTCGCCTCCAGCGGGGCCAAAGTGTCGCTGCCGAAGGGCGGCAGGATCGTGTGGGCCGGGCTCTACTGGTCGGCCGGCGGGTCGAGCACCGGGCCCATCAAGTTCAGGCCGCCGGGGCGGCGCAAATATGCGACGATCCGGCCCAGCCACGTGGCCGTGCGCGAGCTGCCCCAGGGCCCGGTCTACCACGCGTTCGCCGACGTCACGGGGCTGGCGGCGGGTGCACGCAAGAGCGGCGTGTGGTGGGCGGCCGACGCTCCCATGGAACAAGGGGCCTCACGCCACGCGGGGTGGAGCCTCGTGCTGGTCGTGGCCGATCCGGCGCAGCCGTACAGCCGGGCCATGGTGCTCGACGCGGCCACGGTGGTCGGCGGGCGCGCCCGCCGGGTGCGCCTCCCGCTGGGCGGGCTGCGCCCCGCCGGCACCCCCGCCAGGGCCGCACTGGTGGCGTGGGAGGGTGACGCCGATCTCAAGGGCGACAAGGTCTCGCTCGGCTCCGGCGCGATGCGCCCGTCGGGCGGTGACCGCGATGCCGCGAACGTCTTCGACGGGTCGTCGGCCGGGGTGGCGGAGATGACGTTCGGTGTCGATGTCGACACCTTCAGCGCCGAACTCGGAGCCGATCCGGGGCTGACGATCGCCACGGGCAAGGACGCCGTTCTCTTCGGAGTCGCGGCCATAAGCGTACGAGCACGTTCGTGACCATAATCAGGACAAAATGGTACGGTCGGCCTGAGTGGTCCGGCGCGATGGCGGGTGAGGGGCGAATCGTCGGGATTAACCCTCGCGCGATCACCTGCTTTCATTACCCTGAGAAAGGGCCGCCGAGTCCGGTCTCTGACGGTGCAGAGCCAGCAAGGTCGGACCACCAGGAAAGGGGCGGTGTCAGTGGATCGCTGTGCGCTGTTCGTGGACGCCGGCTATCTGCTGGCTGATGGCGCGATGGCCGTGCACGGCACGCGTCATCGCGAAGCGGTCTCCTGGGACTATCCGGGGCTGCTCCAGCTGATGACCGGCTTGTCGCGCGAGCGCACCGGCCTGCCGCTGCTGCGGTGTTACTGGTACGAAGCGACCGTCGAAGGACGGCGCACTCCGGAGCACGACGCGCTGGCCGACATACCGGGGCTCAAGCTCAGGCTGTCACGCATCCGGCCGGGCCGGCGCGAGGGCGTCGACGCCCAGGTGCATCGCGACCTCATGACTCTCGCCCGCAACAACGCCATCTGCGACGCGGTCGTCCTGAGCGGTGACGAGGACCTCGCGCAGGTCGTGTGCGACGCGCAGGACCTCGGCATCAGGGTGAGCGTCATCCACATCGCGGTAGAGGGCAGCTGGGCCGTGTCGCGCTCGCTGCGGCAGGAGTGCGACGACCTGGTCGAGCTGGGCGCCGTCCACCTGCGGCCGTACGTCAGCATGGTCAGCGGCGGCGCCGAGACGGCCAACGGGCACCACCAGCCGATCAGCAACGGGCAGGCCACCCACTCGCTGCCGCCCGGACAGAGCTCCACGCCGGCGCTGCCGTCCCTCCCGCAGGCGTCGCCGTCGGGCAGTCACGCCTCCGGCAACCACGCGGCGGGCGACCGCGCGTCGGGCAGCCACGCCACCGGCAGCCACTCGGGCGGTCACGCCGCGGGCAGTCATTCGGGCAGCCATTCGGGCGGTCACTCGGGCAGTCACTCGGGCAGTCATTCGGGCGGTCACTCGGGCAACCACTCCACCGGCAACCATGCCGGGAGTCACGCCACCGCGCCGAGCCAGCCGTCGTCCAACGGGCCGTCGCCGTCGGGGCAGGGCCAGTCGTCCACGTCTTCGTTGCCGACGTACACCAACTACCAGCCCGAGCCGCAACCCCCGCCCCAGCAGCCGGCCGCGCAGCCCAGCGCCAACCAGTTCCCCTCGCAGACGACCGGCGGCAACACCGGCCAGTACACCCCGCCCACGACGGGCGGCAACACCGGACAGTTCCCGTCTCCGACGACCGGCACCGGCCAGTACGCGTCGCCCACCGGTGGCAGCAACACCGGCCAGTACGCGTCGCCGACGACCGGTAGCAACACGGGCCAGTACGCCTCGCCCACCAGCGGCAGCAACACCGGCCAGTACGCCTCCCCGGCAGGCGGCTACCAGCAGGCCCCCTACAGCGGGCCGCAGCCCGCGCCGGTCACCCCGTCGGCCTCGACCGCAGGCGCCACCACGCTGTCCGACGCGGTCAAGGCCGCGCACCGGGAAGGGCACGACTTCGGCGAGTCGGTCGCGCGGGACGCGCCCGCGCTCTGGCTGGAAGCGGTGCTGGCCCGCAAGCCGCGCATGCCCTCCGACCTGGAGGCGCGGCTGCTGCAGGGCTCGTCGCTGCCGATCGACTTCCTGCTGCACGACGAGGTGCGCCACGCCCTGCGCCGCGGCTTCTGGGACGCGCTGGAACGCGCCCGCCAGTGACCCCCCGATGGGGGTCAGGACAGGGCGTCGAAGCCCGCGCGCAGGCTGTTCACCCGGTCGGCCAGGTCGGCCAGCGGGGCGGCCAGCGCAGGGTCCTGTGACTTGCGGGCCAGCTCGCGCACCCGGGCCAGTTCGTCCTCCACGGCCGTGAGCCGGCGCGACAGCTCGGGGAGCACCGCCGTGTGGTCGCCGGTGCCGGGCGGCAGCTCGCCGCTCAGGCGTTCTCTGAGCAGGGACGCCTGTTCGGCCAGGCGTTTGTTCATGTTGTACAGCTCGGTGAACACCGACACCTTGGCCCGCAGCACCCACGGATCGAACGGTTTGGTGAGGTAGTCGACCGCGCCCGCCGCGTAGCCGCGGAAGGCGTAGTCGGGGGCGCTGTCGACGACGGTCAGGAAGATGATCGGGATGTTCCTGGTGCGTTCGCGCCGTTTGATGTGCGCGGCCGTCTCGAAGCCGTCCATGCCGGGCATGCGCACGTCGAGCAGGATGAGCGCGAAATCGGTGTTGAGCAGCGCCTTGAGCGCCTCCTCGCCCGACCGGGCACGCACGGGCACCAGGTCGAGGGAGCTGAGGATGGCCTCGAGGGCTATCAGGTTCTCCTCGCGGTCATCGACCAGGAGGATCTTCGCACGGTCGGTCATCGATCACGACCCTTCGGCTGGTGAGTCGGACGCGGAGCCGCGTCCTCGGCTGAGCCAGCCGCGCAGGCGTTCGAGCAGGCGGTCGACGTCGACGGGCTTGGGCACGTAGTCGGACGCGCCCGAGGCGATGCTCTTCTCCCTGTCGCCCCGCATGACCTTGGCCGTCAGCGCGATGATCGGCAGGTCGGCGAACTGGGGCATGCGCCGGATCGCCGACGTCGTCGCCCAGCCGTCCATCTCCGGCATCATGATGTCCATCAGCACGAGCGCGACGTCCTCGTTCCGTTCGAGCTGCTCGATCCCCTCCCGGCCGTTTTCAGCGTAGACGACCGTGGAACCATGTCGCTCCAGCACGCTCGTCAGCGCGAAGACGTTGCGGATGTCGTCGTCGACGATGAGGATCTTGGCCCCGGCGAGCGGATCGTCGCCCTGCCACTGCGCGGGCGTCTCGGTCTGCGTCTCGACCAGCTCGGGCATCGGCAGGTCGAGCGGCATCGGCGGCTCGGGAGCCGGCGACGTGGGCTCAGAGGCGGGCTTGGTCATGAGCTGCCGGCGCGCGGCGCCGCCGTCGGTCGCGGCCAGCGGGCCGGTGTAGGAGGCGGGCAGGTAGAGGGTGAACGTGCTGCCCTTGCCGAGCTCACTGTCGACGTGGATCTCGCCGCCGAGCAGCCGCGCGATGTCGCGGCAGATGGCCAGGCCGAGACCCGTGCCGCCGTATTTGCGGCTCGTGGTGCCGTCGGCCTGGCGGAACGCCTCGAAGATGACGTCCCGCTTGTCGGGAGCTATGCCGATGCCGGTGTCGATCACCTGGAAGGCCAGCAGGTCGTCGGCGTCGTGCAGGCTGTCGTCGTCGAACTGCACCCCGGCGGGCGGGGTGGAGATGCGCAGCTTCACCTCGCCCCGCGGCGTGAACTTCACCGCGTTGGAGAGCAGGTTGCGCAGCACCTGCTGCAGGCGTTGCTCGTCGGCGCGCAGCTCCTGCGGCACGTCGGGCTCGACCTCGACGCTGAACGACAGCCCCTTGTCCTGCGCGAGCGGCGCGAACGCCGCCTCCAGCAGGTCGACCATCTTCGGCAGCGACACCTGGATGGGATGGATGTCCATCCGGCCCGCCTCGACCTTCGACAGGTCGAGCATGTCGTTGATGAGCTGGAGCAGCGCCGAGCCCGCGCTGTGGATCGTACGGGCGAACTCGACCTGCTGCGAGGTCAGGTTGCCCTCGGCGTTCTCGGTCAGCAGCTTGGCCAGCACCAGCAGGCTGTTGAGCGGCGTGCGCAGCTCGTGCGACATGTTGGCGAGGAACTCGGACTTGTAGCGCGAGGAGACCGCGAGCTGCTCGGCGCGCTCCTCCAGGGTGCGGCGGGCCTGCTCGATCTGGAAGTTCTGGATCTCGATCGCGCGGTTCTGCTTGGCCAGCAGCGCCGCCTTGTCCTCCAGCTCGGCGTTGGACCTGCGCAGCTCCTCCTGCTGGCGCTGCAGCTCGTCGGAGCGCTCCTGCAGCTCCCTGGTGAGCCGCTGCGACTCGGTCAGCAGGTCTTCGGTGCGGGAGTTGGCGATGATCGTGTTCATCGTGACGCCGATGGTCTCGACGAGCTGCGTCAGGAAGTCGAGGTGCACCTCGCCGAACGGCGTGAACGAGGCCAGCTCCAGCGCGCCGAGCACGCGGCTCTCGAAGAGGATCGGCAGCACGACGATCTGCGCGGGAGTGGACCTGCTGAGCCCGCTGTCGATGGTGATGAACTGGGGCGGCACGTCGTCGAGGATGATGTGCCGGCCTTCGGCCGCGGCCTGGCCGACGATGCCCTCGCCGATCGCGAAGCGCTGGCGCGGCCCCCGGTCGGGGCGTACGCCGTAGCCGCCGATCAGCATCAGCTCGTGGTCGCCCTCGGGGTCGATGCTGTAGAAGGCGCCGTAGCGGGCCGACACCAGCGGGGTCAGCTCGCTCATGGTGAGCTTGGCGACCTCGAGGAGGTCGCGGTGGCCCTGCATGAGCCTGGAGATGCGGGCCAGGTTGGACTTCAGCCAGTCCTGTTCCTGGTTGGCCTGGGTGGTCTCGCGGAGGTTGGCCACCATCGAGTTGATGTAGTCCTTCAGCTCCGCCAGCTCGCCCTGCGCCTCGACGGCGATCGAGCGGGTCAGGTCGCCGCGCGCGACGGCGCTGGTCACGGTGGCGATGGCGCGCACCTGCGTGGTGAGGTTGCCGGCCAGCTCGTTGACGCTCTCGGTGAGCCGCTTCCACGTGCCCTCGACGCCCTCGACCCGGGCCTGGCCGCCGAGCTGTCCTTCGGAGCCCACCTCGCGGGCGACTCGCGTGACCTCGGAGGCGAACGACGACAGCTGGTCGACCATGCGGTTGATGGTGGTCTTCAGCGCGAGGATCTCGCCCTGGGCGTCGACGTCGATCTTGCGGGTGAGGTCGCCGTTGGCGACGGCCGTGGTCACCTCGGCGATGTTGCGCACCTGCGAGGTCAGGTTGTTGGCCATGAAGTTGACGTTGTCGGTGAGGTCCTTCCAGACGCCCGACACACCCTGAACCCGGGCCTGGCCGCCCAGCTTGCCCTCCGTGCCGACCTCCCGGGCGACGCGGGTCACCTCGTCGGCGAAGGACGACAGCTGGTCGACCATGGTGTTCAGGGTGTCCTTGAGCTGGAGGATCTCGCCCTGGGCGTCGACCGTGATCTTCCTGGACAGGTTGCCCTGCGCCACCGCCGTCGCCACGGTCGCGATGCTGCGCACCTGGGAGGTGAGGTTGTTGGCCATGAAGTTGACGTTGTCGGTGAGGTCTTCCCAGACCCCCGACACGCCGGGCACCTGCGCCTGGCCGCCGAGCTGACCCTCCGTGCCCACCTCGCGCGCGACTCGCGTCACCTCTTCGGCGAAGCCGGACAGCTGGTCGACCATCGTGTTGACGGTGTTCTTCAGCTCGAACATCTCGCCGACGGCGTCGACCGTCACCTTGCGGCTCAGGTCGCCCTTGGCCACGGCGGTGGTCACGACCGCGATGTCGCGCACCTGCGCGGCCACGCGGGACGACATCGTGTTGACGGCCTCGGTGAGGTCGCGCCAGCTGCCCGACATGCCGCGCAGGTTGGCCGAGCCGCCCAGCCGGCCCTCCGTGCCCGCTTCGCGGGCGACCCTCGTCACCTCGGTGTTGAAGAGCGCGAGCTGGTCGACCATGCCGTTGATGGCCTTGCCCAGCCGTCGCACCTCGCCGCGCGCGGTGCGGTCGAGGTCGATGCGTCGTGACAGATCGCCCTTGGCCACCGCGTCGATGACGTCGGCCGCGCCGCTCACCGGGCTGACCAGGGCGTCGATGAGGATGTTGACCGACTCGACGCTCTCCGCCCAGGCGCCGACGCCGGGACCGGGGGTCAGCCGCTCGCCGAAGCGCCCTTCCTTGACGACTTCCTTGCGTACGCGAACGAGCTCGTTGGACAGATGCTCGCGCCGGTCGGCCACTTCGTTGAGCAGCAGCCGCACCTCGCTGAGTATGCCGGGAGGCGCGTGAGGGACCCGACGTCGGAAGTCGCCGTCCCGCCAGGAGAAGAGTGTCTCCAGGATGGGAACGAGATCCGACTCGGTGTACGTCCTCTCCTCCGGGCTTAGCGTGGTTTTGGCCGTGGTCATGGGGCCTCCTTCACTCGCGGCGTGCTCCGGCGAGTGATTCAAGTCTGTCACGATGAGTAGCTCGTAGTCCTGTCCTTGGATTTACCCCAAGTCAACGGGAAGTGTGGTAGGCACGTTGGGATGACTGCTTCTCCCCATGCGGTGCTCGCTGCGACGTTCGCGCCGGGCGGGACCGCTGTGACCGCTGCGATGAGGTTCACGCGCGAGGTGATGACCGCGTGGGCCACCAGTGGCGTGCTCCACACCGCGGAGCAGGTGGCGGGAGACTTGGCGGAACAAGTCGCCGACGAGCCCTTTGAGGTGATTTGGAAGCATTTTGGGGATGCGGTGCAGGTCGAGTTGCGGCAACAAAACCTCTCCCAGGGTGATCCAAAGGCTCCTTCCGCGAATGTCGAAGAGTGGGGAGTCACCTTCGCGGGTGATTCCCGTGTCCACTGGGCTAGGATCACGGTACCTGGCTCGGCGGACAGAGTGGCAGCCGAATGGCTGGAGGAAAGTTCCAGAGGCCCCCACTGGCTGGGATTTCTCGCCGACGCGAGCGACCTGCTGGCCGGCACGCTCGATCCCGACATGGTCCCCGCGATCGTCGCCCAGGTCGTGGTGCCGAGGTTGTCGAGCTGGTGCGCCGTCTACACCTCCGACAACGCCACGGGCCCGCTGCGCCTGGTCTATCTCTGGCACGCCGACGAGGCCAGGATCGACGACCTGCGCGAGCAGCTCGACGACATGGACGTCGACGGCGCCGGCACCAGGGTGACCTCGGCGTTCCACGTGAACGACTCGCACGTCCTCGCGGTGCCGCTCACCGCGCGCGGCCGCAGCATCGGCATGATGTGCCTGGGCCGGCCCGACCGTTTCCCCGACGAGGTCACCCAGTTCGCCGAGGACATCGGCAGGCGTGCCGCGCTCGCCATGGACAACGCCAGGCTCTACGCCCAGCAGGCCGCCGCCAACCGCGCGCTCCAGCGCAGCCTGCTGCCGCCCAACGAGCCCGAGGTTCCCGGCCTCGACTACGGCGTCATCTACGAGCCCGCCGGCGAGGCCAACGAGGTCGGCGGCGACTTCTACGACCTGTTCAAGGCGGGTGACGGGTCGTGGCGCTTCGCGATCGGCGACGTCTGCGGCACCGGCCCCGAGGCCGCCGCCGTGACCGGCCTGGCCCGCCACACGCTGCGGCTGCTCGCCAGGGAGGGGTACGGCGTCGCGGCCGTGCTCGGCCGGCTCAACCAGGCGATCCTGGAAGAGGGCGAGCGGGCCAGGTTCCTCACGCTGCTGCACGGCGAGATCACGCCGGTGGAGACCGGGCTGGAGCTGCGCCTGGTGTCGGCGGGCCACCCGGAGGCGCTGCGGCTCAGGGCGGGCGGCAAGGTGGAGGCGGTGACCACCCCGCAGTCGCTGCTGGGGGTCTTCCACGAGGTGATGTTCGAGGCCGACACGGTCCGCCTCGACCACGGTGACGTGCTGCTGGCGGTGACCGACGGGGTGACCGAGCGGCGCTCCGGCGGGCGGCTGCTCGACGACGACGGCGGCCTGGCCAAGCTGCTGGCCGAGTGCGCGGGGTTGTCGGCGAGGGCGGTGGCCGAGCGCATTCGCAGGGGAGCGGCTGATTTCGCCTCCGAGCCGAGCGCCGACGACCTGGCGATCGTGGTGCTGCGCGCCCGCTAACACGGTGACGTGACGAAGGTGGAGCTCAAAGTACGCCCTCCCGACTCGGCGGTGGCGTGATGGTGGCAGCGGAGAAGCCCGACGATCAAGCGGCCCGCTCGATCAACTTCTTACGACATGTCAATGGTCAGTGGAGTTTGACATGCTTGCGGGCGAAGTCGAGCTGGTAGGCGACCTGGGTGATGCGCTCCGAGACCGGCAGCGACCCCGCGGCGGCGTCGTAGGTGTAGACCTCGTGGTCGCGCCCGTGCTCGGCCAGCTTGGCGACGTATTTCTCGATCTGGCGCATCGGGCAGCGGGCGTCGTTCTCGCCCGCGAGGATCAGCAGCGGGCTCTGCACCTGGTCGACGTAGGTGATCGGGGAACTGGCGGCGTACCGCTCCGGCTGCTCGTCGGGTGAACCGCAGAACAACGCCCGGTGGTAGGCCCGCAGGCTCTCAGCCTCGTCCTCGTACGACGTCTGGTGGCAGGCGAGCGGCACCGCGGCGATGCCGGCCGTCCACAGGTCGGGCTGGGTACCGAGGCCGAGCAGCGTGAGGTAGCCGCCCCAGCCCGAGCCCGCGAGCACCATCCGGCCGGGGTCGGAGATGCCGCGCTCGACCACGCACCTGTGCACGGCGGCCACGTCGGCCAACTCGGTGTGCCCGACGTCGTTGCGCAGCGCGTCGCGCCAGGCCGATCCGTAGCCGGTCGAGCCGCGGTAGTTGACCCGCACCACCGCGAACCCGGCGTCCACCCAGGCCGCGACCTCGGGGGAGAAGGCGTCGCGGTCGTGCATCTCCGGCCCGCCGTGCAGCAGGAAGATCGTGGGGTACGGGGCGACGCCCGCCTCCGGCCTGGAGACCAGCGCGTGGATGCGGCCGCCCTCGCCCTCGACGTCGAGGTCCTCCACGGGGACGC
>NZ_SMJZ01000204.1 GCF_004348345.1 Nonomuraea longispora | reverse complement strand
CTTCCCTTAGAGCCCCTTCCCTTAGAGCCTGCACGCCCCGGCCTTGTCACCTCCGGGTCACCTCCGGGTCACCTCCGGGTCACCTCCGGGCCCTCTTTGCCCCGCCGCTCCGCCTCTCTGACGCCATGTCGCCGGCCTCACTTCCGGCGGGCGAGACCGAAAGGGGGCCGAGGACGCCGAAGGGCCCGGACGAAGGATGCTCGTCCGGGCCCTTCGGCGTGCGATGTCAGCGCGTGAGACTGCGGTCGTCGTCGGCGGAACCGACGGCCGTGCGCTCCTCCTCGTGCTCGTGCCCGTGCCCGTGCCCGTCGTCCAGCGGGATCTTCTCCCCGCCGTACGTCTTGGACATGCGCGCGCGCAGCTTGCCGATGGGCCCGCGCATGCCCTTCGGCGGGATGCCCGAGGGGTCGGGCGCGACCGGGAGCATGAGCACCGGCTCCTTACCGCGGATGTGCGCCTCGATGTCGTCCGCCGGGGTCGTGTGGACCTCGATGAACTCACCGTGCGGCAGCCGCTTGATCACGCCGGACTCCACGCCGTGCGAGATGACCGCCTGGTCGGAGCGCTGCAGGCCGAGGCACATGCGATAAGTGATCATGTACGCCAGCGCCGGCGCCACGAAGATCAGCACCCGCCCCGCGTAGGTCGTCCAGTTGAGGCTCACGTGGAAGAACGCCGAGATCTCGTCGTTGGCTCCGAGCAGCCAGAGGACCCCGTAGAACGCGATGGCCGACATGCCGATCGAGGTGCGGTGCGGGTTGTTGCGCGGCCGGTCGGCGATGTGGTGCTCGCGGTTGTCGCCCGTCACCCAGCGTTCGAGGAACGGGTAGAGCGCCAGACCGGTCATGATGATGCCCATCGGCACCAGCGCCGGGATGATGACGCTCAACGGCAGCGTGCCCGCATGGGACGTGCCGAAGAGGTTGATCTCCCAGGCGGGCATGATGCGCAGCGCGCCCTCGAGGAAGCCCATGTAGAAGTCGGGCTGCGAACCTGCCGACACGTCGGCGGGCGTGTAGGGGCCGAACAACCAGATCGGGTTGATCTGGGCGAACGTCGCCATGCCCGCGACCACGGCCAGCGTGAACAGGAAGTACGCGCCCGCCTTGGCCATGAAGGCCGGGTAGAACGGCGCGCCCACCACGTTCTTGTTGTCGCGGCCCTTGCCGGGCATCTGGGTGTGCTTCTGCACCCACATGAGCACCATGTGGGCCGAGATCAACGCCAGCAGGATGCCCGGGATGAGCAGGATATGCAGCGAGTAGAACCGGGCGATGACATCCTCGCCCGGATATTCCCCGCCGAACAAGAAGAAGGTGAGGTACGTGCCGACCAGCGGCAGCGAGATCGCCACACCCTCGGTGATCCGCAGACCGGCGCCGGAGAGCAGGTCGTCGGGGAGGGAGTAGCCGGTCAGGCCCTCGGCCAGCGCCAGCGTCAGCAGCAGCACGCCGATGATCCAGTTGAGCTCACGCGGCTTGCGGTAGGCGCCGGTGAAGAACACCCGGAGCATGTGGACCATCATGCCCGCCACGAACAGCAGGGCCGCCCAATGGTGCATCTGCCGGATGAGCAGACCGCCCCGGACGTCGAAGCTGATCTCCAGCGACGACGCGTAGGCCTCGGACATCATGACGCCCTTGAGCGGCGCGTACGAGCCGTCGTAGGCGATCTCCATCATGCTGGGCTTGTACCAGAAGGTCAGGAACGTACCGGTCAGCAGCAGGATGATGAACGAGTAGAGGGCGATCTCACCCAGCAGGAACGACCAGTGGTCGGGGAAGATCTTGCGCAGGTTGCGCTTGAGGAAGTTGGCGCCGCCGATGCGGTCGTCGAGGAACGTCGACGGGCCGGCGACGGCCTTGGGGACATTCGAGAGCTCGTCGCTCATGCCTGGCCTCCTTCCCTGACAGCGGCCTCGGCGTCGCCACGCTCCCAGTAGCTGGGGCCGACGGGCACCTCGAAGTCGTGCTGGGCGATGAGGTAGCCCTCGGCGTCGACGGTGATCGGCAACTGCGGCAGCGGCCGGGCCGCGGGACCGAAGATGACCTTGGCACCGTCCGCGGCGTCGAACGTCGACTGGTGGCAGGGGCACAGGATGTGGTGGGTGTTCTGCTCGTAGAGCGCCGCGGGGCAGCCCACGTGGGTGCAGATCTTGGAATAGGCCACGATGCCGTCGTGCGTCCAGTTCTGGCGGGTGCCGCTCCTGATCTCTTCCGGGCGGAACTTGATCAGGATCAGCGTCGCCTTGGCGAGGGCGTTGAGGTCGTGCTCGTAGCCCTCGGGGACGACCGACAGGATGCCGCCGGGCGAGTTGAAGTCGGCGGCGCGGATCGGCTGACCGGTGCCCTCGACGACGAGCCTGAGCGGCTTGCCCTCCTTGTTCTTCTCGCCCCAGACGGTGTGGCGCAGGGTCTGGTTGAACTTGGCGCCGGGCATCTTGCTGTTGTCGAGGTCACGCAGCAGCACCAGCGGCACCAGCCCGAGCGGCGCGGCCGCCAGCAGCAGGGTGCGGCGCAGCAGCTTGCGCTTGACGAAGCCGCTCTCGTTGGCGCCTTGGATGAACGTGCCGGCCACGACGTCGCGGTCGGGGGCGGCGGAGGCCATCTCGTGGCGCTCCTGGATCAGGGAGTATTTCGGCATGATCTGGCGGACCCAGATCACGATGCCGATCGCCAGCCCCAGGATCGCCACGGTCAGGGTGCTGCCCAGCGCGAGGTTGGACACCCCGGTCGCCTCTGGCCCGCCGACCTGGAACACCACGTAGGAGACGATGAACCCGATCGCCGCCAGGAACGTGACCATGAAGCACAGGGCCACGATCTTCTCGGCCTTGCGGGCCTTGGCCTCGTCCTGCAGCGTGACGCCGGGGACCTCGTGCTCGACCTCCTGCGGCTGCTCGGTGGCGCCGAGCATCGAGGTGCCCGGCGCGGGGGTGCCGATGACGCGCTTGGGAACACGTTCGTCCGGCTGCTCGATCTCGTGCTCGTTGTCTGTCATGACTTCTGTCGCTTCTTCGCGGTGATCCAGATGGCGGCCAGTGCGAGGACGCTGAGACCCACGATCCACGCCACGAGCCCCTCGGTGACCGGGCCGATCCGCCCGAGGGCGAAGCCTCCCGGGTCCTTCTGCGCGCGCACCTGCGTGATGTAGGCGATCATGCTGCGCTTCTCTTCCGGCGTGATCGTCGTGTCGTTGAAGACCGGCATCGCCTGCGGGCCGGTGACCATCGCCTCGTAGATCTGCGTGGGCGTCGCCTCGTTGAGGTTGGGAGCGTGTTTGCCCTGCGTCAGGGCGCCGCCCGCGCCGGCCCAGTTGTGGCACTGGATGCAGTTGGCGCGGAACAGCTCACCGCCCTTGCCCGCGTCGCCGAGCTTCGGGTCGACCTGCTCGGCGCCCGGCACCTGCGGGCCGCCGCCGAGCGACTGCACGTAGGCGGAGATCTGCTTGATCTTCTCCGGGGTGACCCACTCCGGCTGCGGCTTGCGGGGCGCCTGGGGCCCAGGGTTGGCGGCGGGCATGCGGCCCGTGCTCATCTGGAAGTCGACGGCCGCGGCCCCGACGCCGATGAGCGTGGGCGCCGTCTCGGTGCCCTCCGCGTTGGTGCCGTGGCAGCTCGCGCAGTGCGCCACGAACAGGCTCTTGCCCTCGGCCACATCGTCGACCTTGCCTGCCGCCAACGCCGCGTCGGCAGGCTTACCCGCCTGGACAAAAGCGGCGTATGCCATCCCGACCAGCGCCAACGCCAAAATCAGGACGGCGTATCTCGCTAGGGGATGCCGCCGCCAAGCGGTGATCCTAGTCACAGAAGTCCCGTTCCTTAACGAATGATGTAGATGGTCGCGAAAAGACCGATCCAGACGACGTCGACGAAGTGCCAGTAGTAGGACACGACGATCGCGCTGGTGGCCTGCTCATGCGTGAAGCGCTTCGCGGCGTACGTGCGTCCCAGCATGAACAGGAACGCGATCAGGCCACCGGTCACGTGCAGGCCGTGGAAGCCCGTCGTCAGGTAGAACACCGAGGTGTAGGCGTTGGCGGACAGGGTCGCGCCGTCCGACGCCAGCTCGCCGTACTCGTACAGCTGCCCCGCGATGAAGACCGCGCCCATGAGGAAGCTGACGATGTACCAGAAACGGAGCTTGCCGACCTGGCCCTTCTCCGCGGCCCACACGCCGAGCTGGCACGTCACACTCGACAGCACCAGGATGATCGTGTTGACCGTCGCGAACGGGATGTTCAAGTCGTGCTCGGGGTTGGGGACCATGAGCGGATTCCACGCCAGGCCCCTCCCCTCGCTCACCGACCGGATGGTGAAGTACATCGCGAACAGCGCCGCGAAGAACATGAGCTCAGAGGACAGCCAGACGATCGTACCGACGCTGACCAGATTGGGTCTGCGGTACGGCTGGGCTGCCGTCGTCGAAGTTATTGCGGATGCTGTCGCCACGGGCAGCATTATTGCGGCTCCGGTGGTCGGTCCGGCGCACGACCCCCCGTTAGGGGGTAGGAACCACACACCAACCTGGGATAATTGGGGCAAACCAACCTCAAACCGCCCACCATGCGCGGCACGCGCCCGGGCGGCCTGGGATTGCACACCGTCGCACCGGTACGATCCCAGGTGACCATACTGCTACGACACGATAGTGAGCGCGACAGCGATGTCCACTGGGAGCACCGACGACACGATGAGGGTCCTCGTCTACAGCGACGACGCCACCACCAGGGCCGAGGTGAGCGCGGCCATCGGCAGGCGCCCCGCGGCCGACGTGCCTTTCGTCGAGATCGTGGAGTGCGCCACCGAGCCCAAGGTCCACCAGTGGCTGGGCTCCGGCGAGATCGACGTGGCCGTCCTCGACGGCGAGACGCAGCCCGCGGGCGGCATGGGCGTCTCCCGGCAGGCGAAGGACGAGGTCTACGACTGCCCGCCCATCTGCCTGATCATCGCCAGGCGCGACGACCGCTGGCTGGCCGACTGGTCCAAGGCCGACGCCGTCGTGCCGCAGCCCCTGGAGCCCATGGTGCTGGCCGACACCGTCGCCGACCTCATGCGCCGCCGCTCCGCCACCCGACTCAACGCCAAGTAGGTGCCCATGGACTCCCGGACGACCTGGCCCGCCCTGCTTTCCGCTCTCCTGTCAGGCGAGCACCTCACCTCCGACGAGACGGCCTGGGCGATGCGGGAGATCATGTCCGGCAGCGCGACGTCCGCGCAGATCGCCGGCTTCGCGGTCGCGCTGCGCGCCAAGGGCGAGACGGTGGCGGAGGTGGTCGGCCTGGCCCGCACGATGCTGGACCTGGCCACGCCGCTGAGCGTCGAGGGCCCCGTGGTCGACGTCGTCGGCACGGGCGGCGACCGCGCCCACACCGTCAACGTCTCGACGATGGCCGCCATCGTGGCCGCCGCCGCGGGCGCCAGGGTCGTCAAGCACGGCAACCGTGCCGCGTCGTCCTCGTGCGGCGCCGCCGACGTCCTGGAGCACCTGGGCATCCGGCTCGACCTGACGCCCGAGCAGACGGCGCTGGTGGCACGCGAGGCGGGCATCGCCTTCTGCTTCGCCCCGGTCTACCACCCCGCGCTGCGCTTCGCCGGGCCCACCCGCAAGGAGATCGGCGTCCCCACGGTCTTCAACTTCCTGGGGCCGCTCACCAACCCGGCCCGTCCCACCGCCCAGGCCATCGGCGTCTTCGACCCGGCGATGCTGCCCGTGCTGGCCGGCGTCTTCGCCGAGCGCGGCGTCTCCGCCCTGGTGTTCCGCGGCGACGACGGGCTCGACGAGCTGACCATCGCCGGCACCTCCACGGTCTGGGTGGTCAAAGACGGCACCGCGACGCAGGCGAGCTTCGACCCGTCCGTGCTCGGCATCCCGCGCGCCGACGTGGGCGCGCTGCGCGGCGGCGACGTGGCCTTCAACGCCCGGGCGGTGCACGACCTGGTGCGCGGCAAGACCGGCCCGGTGCGCGACGCCGTGCTGCTCAACGCGGCCGCGGCCCTGGTGGCACTCGACGGGCCGGGCGACGACCTCGACTCGGTGATGATCGACGGCTACGCCCGCGCGGCGCAGGCGGTCGACTCGGGGGCCGCCGCGGCCACCCTCGACCGCTGGGTGAAGGTCAGCAGCGCCTGCGAGCCCGCCTGAGGCGAGCGGGCCTGACCCGGGCACCGGCGGCGGAAACCGCCGGACCGGGTGGCGTGACCCGGTCCGGCGGTCGCCGCACGGTGGCCGGCTACGGCAGGTTGACGGTGGGGCCCGACTTGATCGAGCTCCACTTGAGCCACTGTTTCCAGCTCTCCTGCCAGTGCCCCCACCCGTTCAAGGGCTCCAGCTTCCGCGGCGATCCCGTGATGATGATGGGGTCGCCGATCAGCGTGTTCTTGATGAACCACGCGGCGTTGGCCGGGCTGATGTTCACGCATCCGTGGCTGACGTTCGCGTGGCCCTGCGACCCCACCGACCAGGGCGCGCTGTGCACGTACTCGCCGCTGTTGGAGATGCGGACCGTGTTGTAGACGGTCAACCGGTAGTAACCCGGGGAGCCGGGCCCGATCCCCGGCGAGGTCATGATCGTCACGGGCTCGCGCGACATGGCCAGGTGGATGCCCGAGGTCGTGTAGTACTTCCACTGGCCACCCTGGCCGGCGCTCATCGGCATCGTCCGGATCTTCTTGCCGTTCCGCCTGACGGTGAGCACGTGGCTGTTGGTGCTGCCCTTGGTGATCTGCTCACGGCCGATCTTGAAGTTGAGGCGTACGTCGCGCTTGCCGTACATGCCGGGTCCGCCGCGCACGCCTGCCAGCTTGGCGTCCACCCGCACCTTCGTGTGCGCGGGCCAGTACTTGCGCGGGCGGAAGTCCACGTGGGTGTCGTCGAACCAGTGCCAGGCGCCCTCCACCGGCTTGGAGCTGCGGACGGTCAGGTTGCGCTCGACGGACACGCGGTCCGCGACCGGCTGGTCGAACTCGATCATGATGGGCATGCCGACGCCGACGGTCAGCCCGGTGTAGTCCTTGTTGGGCGTGATCGTCTTGATGTCGAACGTCTTGTTGCTCTTGACCGTCTTGAACGTGCTTTTCGCCTGGCTCTGCTTACCCGCGGCGTCCACCGAGACGGCGGTGATCGTGTACGTCACGTCCGGCCTGGCGGTGACCGTGCTGCGCCACCGGGTACGGTCGCCGCTCAGGACGCCGTCCAGCGAACCGGACTTGTCGCCCTCGACGCGCACGCTCCTGAGCGTGCCGCCCTGGGCCGAAACCACGACGGGCTGGTCCGTGGGCACCTCGGCCGCCTTGTCGGCCGGAGAGAACGTCACAGAGCCCGCTCGCGCTCCTGCGCCCGCCATCGCGACCCCGCCGGGCTTGTCCTCCGCGCCACTATCCACGCCGCCCGCCGAGCACGCCGTGAGCAGCGCCAAGGCCAGCAGGCCGGCCGATCCATACGCTACGCACCCCACGAGTGACTCCCTTGTCCCGCTCCGTTGCCTTACTAGGTGAGAAATCCGCTCGCCGGGTGCCCCGTACCTGGTTAGGGCCATAGAGGCAGTCCACGAAGCAGATTTCTCATTAGTACCCTGCGTGATCGAATGACCACATCCGGATATCGGCAAAGAACGCCAAAAAACGGGCGTCCTCCCCAGGGGAGGGCGCCCGCTTCAGGTGTGGCTCAGTGCGAGAAGTTGCCCCGGTAGTACTGGAACACGAACCCGATCATGGCCATGATGACGAGGAACACGCCGATCAGGAACATCCAGAGGCCGATCACGAACCCGGCGAAGGCGAAGGCCGCCGCCAGGCAGAGGAAGAGCGGCCACCAGCTGCTCGGGCTGAAGAAGCCGATCTCCCCCGCGCCGTCGCTGATCTCGGCCTGCTTGCTGTCCTCCGGCTGGGCGCCGATGCGCCGCGCGGTGAACATCAGGTAGTAGCCGACCATGAACGCGAACCCGACCGAGATGGCCATGGCCGTGGTGCCGACCGGCTCGCCCCTGCCCATCGCCGCCTTGGTCCAGAACCAGTAGGCGATGTCGACGCCGGCGAAGAACACGCCGCACAACAGGAACAGCCAACCCTGGACCTTCATCAGGCCTCGACCTCCTGGGCGGACTTGGCGGACACGTGCGGATAGTGCAGGTCGAACGCGGGACGCTCGGACCGGATGCGCGGCATCGAGGTGAAGTTGTGCCGCGGCGGCGGGCAGGAGGTCGCCCATTCGAGCGAACCGCCGTAGCCCCAGGGGTCGTCGACGGTGACCTTGGGCGCGGTGCGCCAGGTCTTCCAGACGTTGTAGAAGAACGGCAGCGTCGAGGCGCCCAGGATGAACGCGCCCACCGACGAGATCATGTTGAGGTCGGTGAAGCCGTCGGCCGCGCTGTAGTCGGCGTAACGGCGCGGGAAGCCCACCACGCCCAGCCAGTGCTGGATGAGGAACGTGGTGTGGAAGCCGATGAACAGCAGCCAGAACTGCAGCTTGCCCAGTTTGTCGTCGAGCATCTTGCCGGTGAACTTGGGCCACCAGAAGAAGAACCCGGCGAACATCGCGAACACCACCGTGCCGAACACCACGTAGTGGAAGTGCGCGACGACGAAGTAGGTGTCGCTGATGTGGAAGTCGAGCGGCGGCGAGGCCAGGATGACGCCCGTCAGGCCGCCCAGCAGGAACGTCACCAGGAACCCGACCGAGAACAACATCGGCGACTCGAACGTCAGATGCCCTCGCCACATCGTGCCGATCCAGTTGAAGAACTTCACCCCGGTCGGCACCGCGATGAGGAACGTCATGAACGAGAAGAACGGCAGCAACACCTGCCCGGTCGGGAACATGTGGTGCGCCCAGACCGTGATGGACAGGCCGGCGATGGAGATCGTCGCGGCCACGAGGCTGATGTAACCGAAGATCGGCTTGCGGCTGAAGACCGGCAGGACCTCCGTCACGATGCCGAAGAACGGCAACGCGATGATGTACACCTCGGGATGGCCGAAGAACCAGAACAGGTGTTGCCAGAGCAGCGCTCCGCCGAACTCCGAGTCGAAGATGTGGGTGCCGAACTTGCGGTCGGCCTCAAGCGCGAGCAGCGCGGCGGCCAGCACGGGGAACGCCATCAGCACGAGCATGCTGGTCAGCAGGACGTTCCAGGTGAAGATCGGCATGCGGAACATGGTCATGCCGGGCGCGCGCATGCAGATGATGGTGGTGATGAAGTTGACCGAGCCGAGGATGGTGCCCAGACCCGACAGGGCCAGGCCCATGAGCCACAGGTCACCGCCGACGCCGGGCGAGTTGATCGCGTTGGACAGCGGCGTGTAGGCGAACCAGCCGAAGGCCGCCGCGCCTCCCGGGGTGAAGAAGCCCGAGACCGCGATGATGCTGCCGAACAGGTAGAGCCAGTAGCTCACCATGTTGAGGCGGGGGAACGCCACGTCGGGCGCGCCGATCTGCAGCGGCATCAGCTCGTTGGCGAAGCCGGCGAACAGCGGCGTCGCGAACATGAGCAGCATGATCGTGCCGTGCATGGTGAACAGCTGGTTGAACTGCTCGTTGCTGGTGAACTGCAGGCCGGGCTGCGCCAGCTCGGCCCGCATGACCAGCGCCATGACGCCGCCGATGAGGAAGAAGGCGAACGACGAGATCAGGTAGAGGTGTCCGATGATCTTGTGATCGGTGGAGGACAGCCACTTGGCGATGATCTGGCCCTTGGCGACGGGCTTGATCGGCGTCCTGATCGGTTCTTGGATGGCGGTCACTGGGCACTCCCAGCCTGTTGGGTCGCGATGTACTGGTCGAACTCAGCCTGCGGAACGAGCTTCACCGAGAAGAGCATCCGGCTGTGGTCGACACCGCACAGTTCGGCGCAGCGGCCGGCGAACACGCCGGTCCGGTCGAGCGTCGTGATCTCGAACTTGCGACCCGGGTTGTTCTCGGGGATCCCGGGGATGACGTCCCGCTTGAACAGGAACTCCGGCACCCAGAAGGAATGGATGACGTCGTCGCTCTGCAGGTCGAACTCGACCTTGGTCTTCGTCGGCAGGACCAGCTGGGGGCCCTTGGTGTACTCGCTCACCGGCACGCCGGAGACCGGCGGCAGCGTCTTGCCGTTGACGGTGGTGGTGAAGCGCCAGCTCCATTGGTACGCCTCGACCTTGACCTTCACCGGCGCGTTGCCGGTGACCTGCGCGAGGCGCTCGCTGTCACGTGCGGTGAAGAAGAAGAACACCGAGACCATGACGAGCGGGATCAAGGTGTAGAGCATCTCGATCGGCAGGTTGTAGCGGACCTGCGGCGGGAGCTCGGCCTTCGCCCTGCGCTTGCGGTGGAACATGGAGGCCCACACGATCAGGACAATGACGACGGCACCCGTGGCGAGCGCGGCGATCCAGGCCCCGTTCCACAGGCTCTGGATCACATTGCCCTCTTCGGTGATGTGACCGGGAAGAAGGCCGCGAGACCAGTCGGCCTCGGGGACGTCATTAGCACACGCCGTAGCAGTGGCCAGCAGCAACGCCAAAGCGGCGGCGCGTGGCACCCTGCGCCGGGCCAACGAACGCCGCGTCGTACGGCGAGTCGGACTCACGGATCGCCTACCCCACAGATGTAGCCCAAGAGTCTTTCCCCTGGGCGTGTATTGCTGTTTCTGATTCCTGCACAGACTGACAAGCAGACACATTAGCGTGCAGGGGCCTTGCCCCACCGCGCGACCCCTCCATGGCGCCGGAAGTGGGACGATGAGTCTCGTGGCGTATTTCGACGCGGCCTCGAGTGAGCCGCTGCACCCCCAGGCACGCGAGGCGCTGCTGGCGGCGATCGACGTCGGCTGGGCCGATCCCGCGAGACTCTACGGCCAGGCCCGCCGCGCGCGTCTGCTGCTCGAACAGGCGCGTACGGAGGTGGCCGAAGCGCTCGGCGCGCGCCCCGACGAGGTGTCGTTCACCTCCTCGGGCACCCAGGCCGTGCATCTCGGCGTGCTCGGCACCCTACACGGCAGGCGCAGGGTCGGGCGCCATCTGGTGACCACGGCGGTCGAGCACTCCAGCGTGCTGCACGCCGGCGGCGTGCACGAACGCGACGGCGGCACGGTGGAGACCGTCGGCGTCGACCTGACCGGCCGGGTCGACCTCGACCGCTTCGCCGAGGCGGTGGCACGTCCCGGCACGGCGCTGGCCTGCCTGCAGACGGCCAACCACGAGGTCGGCACCCTGCAGCCGGTGGCGGAGGCGGCCGCGGCGTGCCGCGCCAACGGGGTGCCCCTGCTGGTCGACGCGGCGCAGACGGCCGGCCGCATGCCGGTCCCGTCCGGCTGGTCGGTGCTGGCGGCCAGCGCCCACAAGTGGGGCGGCCCGGCGGGGGTGGGCGTGCTGGTGGTGCGCAAGGGCACGCGGTTCCGCTCGTTCCTGCCGGAGGACGAGCGGGAGCGGCGGCGGGTGCCAGGCTTCGAGAACGTGCCCGGCATCGTGGCCGCGGCGGCCGCGCTGCGCGCGATGGCCGCGGAGGCGTCGCAGGAGCAGGCGCGGCTGGCCGAGCTCGTCGGCAAGATCAGGGAGACGGTGCCGAAGATCGTCCCGGACGTGGAGGTGATCGGCGACCCCGACGAGCGGGCGCCGCACATCGTGACCTTCTCGTGCCTGTACGTCGAGGGTGAGGCGCTGCTGACCGAGCTGGACAAGGCCGGCTTCGCCGTGTCGTCGGGAAGCTCGTGCACCGCTAGTACGCTTCGTCCATCGCACGTTCTCGAAGCGATGGGCGTGCTGACGCATGGGAATGTCCGGGTGTCGCTGCCCAGGGGCGCTTCCGCGGTCGAGGTCGATCGATTCCTCGCCGCGCTGCCCGAGGTGGTGCGCCGCATCCGGCAGGACGCAGGAGTCGCATGACCGAGGTTACCCAGCCGGCTTTGACGATCGACGCGCTCGGGAAGAAGTGCCCGATCCCGATCATCATGCTGGCCGCGCAGATCAACCACGTGCCGCTCAACGCGGTGGTGGCGGTGCTGGCCGACGACCCGGCCGCCTACACCGACGTGCCGGCCTGGTGCAGGCTGAAGTCACACCGCCACGTCGGGTCGTACGAGCTGCCCGAGGGTGGCTGGGCGATCCACGTCCGGCGCAACTACTGACCGTCCCGTGCCGGGCCGTCCCTCCGGGTGGCGGGACGGCCGGCGCCGCTCAGGGGTGGTAGCAGCGGATGTGCTCGGCGACCTCCACGGCGGCCTCGGCGCCGTAGGCGGCGCCGAACCGCTCGAGGAAGACCTGCTGGCCGAGCTCGTATTCCTGGCCGCCGACGCGCTCCAGCACGTGGGTGGCGGTCAGGTTGCCGATCTGGCCGCAGCGCTCCAGCGGCAGGTCCCAGGCCAGACCGGCGAGGAAGCCCGCGCGGAAGGCGTCGCCGACGCCGGTGGGGTCGGCCTTGCCCCGCTCGGGAGCGGGGGCGACCATGAGCGACGGCTCGCCCTTGCGGTCGATGACGGCGCCCTTGGGGCCGAGCGTGGTGATCCGGACGCCGACGCGGTCGAGGATCTCGGCGTCGGACCAGCCGGTCTTCTGCTCGATGAGCCCCTTTTCGTAGTCGTTGGAGAACAGGTAGGCGGCGCCGTCGACGAGGGCGCGGATCTGCCCGTCCTCCATCCGCGCCAGCTGCTGGGAGATGTCGGCGGCGAAGCCGATGCCGCGCTGGCGGCACTCCTCGGTGTGGCGCAGCATCGCGTCGGGGTCGTTGGGGCTGATGAGCACCAGGTCGAGGCCGCCGACGCGGGCGGCGACCGGCTGCAGTTCGATCAGCCGGGCCTCGGCCATGGCTCCCGTGTAGAAGGAGGCGATCTGGTTGTGGTGCTCGTCGGTCGTGCACAGGAAACGGGCGGTGTGCTGGGTCTCCGAGACGTGCACGGATCCGCAGTCGACGCCGTGGCGCTCCAGCCACGAACGGTAGTCGGCGAAGTCGTTGCCGACGGCGCCCACCAGGATGGGGGTCAGGCCCAGACAACCCATCCCGAAGGCGATGTTCGCGGCGCAGCCACCGCGACGGATCTGTAGGTCATCGACCAGGAACGAGAGGGACACCCGGTCGAGTTGCTCGGCGATCAACTGATCGCCGAAGCTTCCCGGGAAGGTCATCAGGTGGTCTGTCGCGATGGAGCCGGTTACGGCGATGCGCACGGGGTTCTTCTTCCTCGTTGTCGGCAGGCCAGTGGGCCCAACGAGAATACGCGAAGGTCCCGCGGGCACAAAGGCGCGCGGGACCCGGCGACCACTCGCCCGTCGTTCTAGTTGAACGAGTCGCCGCAGGCGCAGGAGCCCGTGGCGTTGGGGTTGTCGATGGTGAAGCCCTGCTTCTCGATGGTGTCGACGAAGTCGATCGAGGCGCCCATCAGGTAGGGGGCGCTCATCCGGTCGGTGACCACACTGACGCCGCCGAAGTCGGAGACCACGTCGCCGTCCATGGACCGGTCGTCGAAGAAGAGCTGGTAGCGCAGGCCGGAACAGCCGCCCGGCTGCACGGCGACCCGCAGCTGCAGGCCCTCCTCGCCCTGCTGCTCGAGCAGGCTCTTGACCTTGGCCGCGGCCGCGTCGGTCAGGATCAGGCCCTGTGCCGTGGTCTCGCTGCTCTCAACCGTCATCTGCTGACTCCCTAACCCGGCTGTCTGTTTACGACGTCCTACTGATGACGCTACCAACACCTCGGGGATGCCACACATTCCCGGGGCCACCTCCCCCGACTGCTCGCGTTCGTCCGTGTGCCATGATGGGTATCGTCAATTCGACGATAAGGGGGTACGGCCATGGCCACCCAGACTGGACTGCCGCTTTTCGTCCTCGGCAGGGACGCCGATCCGCACAGCGAGAAGGGGGTCGAGTGTCCCGGCGAGCTGCCGCCCGCCTCCGACCCCGGCCTCGTGGAACGTGCGCGCAAGGCGAAGCAGGCGCTCGGCGACCGCCTGTTCGTGCTCGGCCACCACTACCAGCGCGACGAGGTCATCCAGTTCGCCGACGTGACGGGCGACTCCTTCAAGCTGGCCCAGCAGGCGGCGGCCCGGCCCGAGGCTGAGTACATCGTCTTCTGCGGCGTGCACTTCATGGCCGAGTCCGCCGACATCCTGACCGGCGACACCCAGAAGGTGATCCTGCCGGACCTGGCGGCCGGCTGCTCGATGGCCGACATGGCCACGTTCGACCAGGTCGAGGAGTGCTGGGACGCCTTGGAGGACGCCGGGCTGGCCGGTGAGGTGCTCCCGGTCACGTACATGAACTCCAGCGCCGACATCAAGGCGTTCTGCGGCAGGAACGGGGGCGCGGTCTGCACCTCCTCCAACGCCCGCCGCGCCCTCGACTGGGCGTTCGAGCAGGGCGGCAAGGTGTTGTTCCTGCCCGACCAGCACCTGGGCCGCAACACGGCCGTCCTGGAGATGGGCATGTCGCTGGACGACTGCGTGGTGTGGAACCCGCACCGCCCCGGCGGCGGGCTGACACGGGAGCAGCTGGAGCGGGCGCGGATGATCCTGTGGCGGGGCCACTGCTCGGTGCACGGCCGCTTCACGGCGGAGTCGGTCGACGACGTACGCGCGCGCATCCCCGGCGTCAACGTGCTCGTGCACCCCGAGTGCCGCCACGAGGTGGTGCTCAAGGCCGACCACGTGGGCTCGACCGAGCACATCATCAGGACGCTGGAGGCGGCGCCGGCGGGCTCCAGCTGGGCCATCGGCACGGAGCTCAACCTGGTCAAGCGCCTGGCCCAGAGGTTCCCCGGCAAGAACGTCTCGTTCCTGGACCGCACGGTCTGCTACTGCTCGACGATGAACCGGATCGACCTGCCCCACCTGGTGTGGGCTCTGGAGTCGCTGGTGCTCGCTCCGGAGAACACCCCGGTCGTCAACCGGATCACCGTGGACGACGACACCGCCCACTGGGCCAGGGTCGCGCTCGACCGCATGCTGGCACTCCCCTGACCCGCCGCCCGAGGCCCCGGGCGGGTCTCGGGCTAGGCGAAGTCGTAGCCGACCCGGACCCTCACCGAGAGGGTCTGGCGGCCGGCGCTGATGGAGGCGCCGCTCTCCGCGGCGGCCATCGTGAGCGGCTGCGGGCCGTTCCCGGTCTCCTCGCTCACGGACACGACCCGGCCCAGCGGGCGGCCGGCCAGCTCGGCGTACTGGGCGGCCTTGGCGGCGGCGTCGCGGAAGGCCAGCACGCGGGCCTCGCGCAGCGCCGCGGCCGGACTCGACACCTCGAACACCACGCCGTTGAGCCGGGCCTCTTCGCCGACCTCCGCCACGGTGTCGATGACGCCGTCGGCGCGGGCCAGGTCGCGTACGACGACCTCCACGCCCCGCGCCCCTCGGTAGGCGGCGACCTTCGGGTAGGACTCGTACTCGGGCCCGAGGGACAGCTCGGCCGTGCGGACGTCCTCAGGGGCGATGCCCGCCCCGCTCAGGGCCTCGGCCAGCCGGGCGGCGGCGGCCCTGACCGCGGCGAAGGCGTCGGCCGCCGACGCCCTGCGCACCTCGACGCCCGCGTGCAGCCGCAGGATGTCGGGCACGGCCAGGACGGAGCCCTCGCCGACGACGGTGATGTCCATGCGGTGTCCTTCCCGGCGGCGTTCGTGTCCCTCACTGCGTATCAGATCGGCGGGAGGCTGACGAGGCGGTCCGGCCCCGCGGGTCACCGACGCGTACGGCGACGAAGGTGACGGCCGCGTCGAGGACGAGCGCGCCCGCGACGGATCCGCCCCGGCCGCGTGCGCCTCTTTTCCGCCATTCCGTGGGTCTCGCGGCACGCCGTCACCCGCCTCAGCGTACGGCCGAGACCGCGTCCACGATCGCCTCCGGGGCCTCGAGCGGCACCTGACGGCCGACGGCGGGCAGGCGTACGAGCTCCGCCGCCAGGTCCCGCGCGAGCCGTTCCTGGCAGGCGTCCCGCTCACCCGTGCTGATCACCGTGACCGCCACGCCGGGGACCGGCTTCTCCGTCCTGAGCCGGTGCAGGTCGGCGGCCATGTCGCGGCGGGCCAGCCACTCGCCCGCCACGGCGGCCGGCACCTTGCCCATGCTGTACACGCCCGCCGGGTCCGGGCAGCCCGCGAACAGCCGGTGCGCCGGAGGACCGACCAGGCGGGCCAGCGTGGCCGCGCCCCACGTACCGCCCAGGGCGGGCAGCCACCGGCCCGCGGACCTCGCCGGCCCGAGCGGCCGCCGATCTCTGGCGCAGGCGGGAGCCACCAGAACGAGCCCCGCCACGCGGAGCGGGTGCAGCCTGGCGAAGGCCTCCGCGTGCCAGCAGGCC
>NZ_SMJZ01000203.1 GCF_004348345.1 Nonomuraea longispora | reverse complement strand
GCGCTGGAGTCGCTGCTCGACGCGCCGTTCGCGCTGGCGGGCGTGGTGGCCGGGTCGGCCTTGACGGCGGCGTACGCCCTGCGCTTCCTGTGGGGGGCGTTCGCCGCCAAGCCGGGGGTGGCGGCGCGGCCGGTGGGCCGCGTGCCCGCGGCCATGTTCGCGCCCGCCGCGCTGCTGTCGGTGCTGGGCCTGGTGCTGGCGCCGGCGGCCTCGTCGTACGCGGAGGCGATGTCGCCGTACACGGAGGCCTTCCGCGACCCCGGCCACGAGACCCATCTCGTGGTGTGGAGCGGGTTCGGCCCGCCGCTGCTGATGTCGGTGGTGGCGCTGGCGGCCGGCGTGCTGTTGTTCGCGGCCAGGGAGCCGGTGGCCAGGGCGGGGGCGATGCTGCCGGCGCTGGACTCCAGCCAGGTCTTCTGGATCATCGTACGCCGCCTCGACCGCTTCGCCGTCCAGCTGACCGGGCTCGTCCAGCGCGGCTCGGTTCCCGACTACCTGATGCTCACCATGCTGGCCACGGTCGGCGTCGGCGTGTTCGCGGTCGCCTACGGGGGCGGGCCGCGCCTGGACGTGCCGGTCGTCGCCTGGCAGCGGCCGGGGCAGCCCGTCATCGCCGTGCTGGTGCTGGCGGCGGCCGTGCTGGCGCTGCTCGTCCGCGCCTCCATCCATCTCGCCGTCGTCGTGGGCCTGCTCGGGTACGGGACCGCGCTGCTGTTCCTCGCGCACGGCTCGCCCGACCTGGCGCTCACCCAGTTCCTGGCCGAGACGCTGCTGCTGGTCGTCTTCGCCCTGGTGCTGCGGCGGCTGCCGATCGACTCGGGCAGGGGACGGCTGCCGTTCCCGGTCAGGCTCGGGCTGGGGCTGGCCGTGGGCGCGGTGGTCACGGGCGCGGGCATGCTGGCGTCGAGCGCCCGCGACGTCGTGCCGGTCGGGGCGCTCATGGCGACGGCGGCCCCGGAGGCGGGCGCGCGCAACATCGTCACCGCGCTGATCGTGGACATCCGCGCCTGGGACACGCTGGGTGAGAGCACGGTGCTCGTGGTGCTCACCCTGGGTGTGACGAGCCTCGTGTTCCTGCGGCGCAGGTCGTACCGGATCGAGCCGGCCGAGGCGGAGCACCCTACGGCGGAGGCGCACTGGCTGGCCTCCACGCTTCCGCGCGGGCCGCGGGCGCTGGCGTTCGACGTGGTGGCCAGGCTGACGTTCCACACGGTGCTGCTGCTCTCGGTGTTCCTGCTGTTCGTGGGGCACAGCGGGGTCGGCGGCGGGTTCGCCGGCGGCATCGTGGCCGGGCTGGCGATCGCCGTGCGCTACCTGGCCGGCGGGCGGAACGAGCTGGCCGTGGCGGTGCCGGTGCACGCGGGCGTCCTGATGGGCGTCGGGCTGACGTTGTCGGCGGGCACCGCGGTGATCGGGCTGCTGTTCGGCTCGGCGGCGCTGGACATGCTGGCCACGGACGTGAGCGTGCCGCTCGTCGGGCACGTGCACCTGTCCACCGGGCTGCTGTTCGACCTCGGCGTGTACATCTCGGTGATCGGCATGGTGCAGGACGTGCTGCGCGGCCTGGGCGCGGAGCTGGACCGGCAGATCGACGCCGAGGAGGGCGGGTGACGGTCTCCCTGGTGCCGTTCCTGGCCTGCTTCGTGCTCATCACGACGGGCGCGACGCTGCTGCTCGAAAGGAGCTTGGTACGCGCGCTCGCCGGCGTCATCGTCCTCAGCAACGGCGTGAACCTGCTGATCGTCACGGCGGGGAGCAGCGCCGGCGGCCCGCCCATCCTGGGGGTCACGCCGCCCGGCCGGATGGCCGATCCGCTGCCGCAGGCGATGGTGCTCACCGCCATCGTGATCACCATGGGCGCGACGGCGTTCCTGCTGGCCATGGTGCACAGGACGTGGCAGCTGACCGGCAGCGACGAGGTGCAGGACGACACCGAGGACCGGCGTGTGCGGCTGCTGTCGCGGCGTGGCGAGCTGGGCGACTCGGTGCGCCGCAGGGTGGACGACTACCGCCGGCTGCTCGTCCGGCAGCGGGCCGAGCTGGCGAACCTGCAGGCCGAGCAGGCCGAGCGGGAGCGGCTGCAGGAGGCCGACCTGGAGCAGCGCCTGGCCCGGGTGTACGAGGAGCTCGAGGAGTGGATGCGCCAGGGGCGTGAGCAGGGGTTGTCGGAGGAGGAACTGCACCGGCGCTTCGAGGACGTCGGGCAGCGGGAGGAGGCGCGGGCGGGCGACAACCTCGAGCGCATCGAGGAGCTGCGCAAGGAGCACGCCCGCCGGCGGGCGACGCAGGAGGCCGAGGAGAAGGAGCTGCGCAAGAGGCTGCGGGCGCGGCAGCGGGAGGCGCGCAGGCAGCTGCGGGCGGCCATCAGGGAGGAACGCGAGCGCCAGGCGCTCGCGCAGGACCCCGATCTGGAGGGCGACGACTGATGCGCCGCGTGATGGGCCGCCTGGTGGGGCGCCTGGTGGGGCGCCTGGTGGGGCGCCTGGTGGGGCGCCTGGTGGGGCGCCTGACGGGCCGCCGTTCCGGCGCGGGAGGGGGATGAGCGTGGAGCCGTCCCTTCCCGTGGAGAGCCTCGTCTGCCTGCCGGTGCTGCTGCCGCTGCTGGCCGCCGGCGTGAAGCTGGCCATCGGGGGGCGGCTGCGGCGGCTGCAGTCGCTCATCAGCCTCGTCACCCTCGGCGTGTCCCTCGCCGTGTCCGTGGTGCTGCTGGTGGCGGCCGAGTCGCGCGGCCCGCTGGTCACCGACATCGGCGGTTGGCCGTCGCCGATCGGCATCTGCCTGGTCGCCGACCGCCTGTCGACGCTGGTGCTGGTGGTGTCGTCGGCGGTGACGTTCTGCGTCATGGTGTACTCGGTCGCCAACGCCTACGACGAGCAGGAGCACGACGCTCCCATGGCGATCTTCCACCCGGCCTTCCTGGTGATGGTCGCCGGCGTGGCGGACGCGTTCCTGTCCGGCGACCTGTTCAACATGTTCGTGGCGTTCGAACTGCTGCTGAGCGGTTCGTACGTGCTGCTCACCTTCGGCGGCACCGACGCGAGGATCCGGGCCGGCGCGACGTACACGCTGATGGCCCTGGCCTCGTCGATGTTGTTCCTGGTGGCGCTGGCCATCACCTACGGCGCCACGGGCACGCTGGCGCTCGCGCAGCTGGCCGAGCGCTTTCCCGGCCTGCCGGAGCAGGTCAAGCTGCTGGTGGAGCTGACGCTGCTGCTGGCGTTCGCGATCAAGGCGGCGATCTTCCCCATGTCGGCCTGGCTGCCCGACTCCTACCCGACCGCGCCGGCCCCCGCCACGGCCGTGTTCGCCGGGCTGCTCACCAAGGTCGGCGTCTACTCGATCATCAGGCTGGAGGCTCTGCTGTTCCCCGGCGGGCCGGTGTCGACGCTGCTGATGTGGCTGGCGCTGGCCACCATGCTGGTGGGTGTGCTGGGCGCGGTGGCGCAGACCGACCTCAAGCGCATGCTCTCGTTCACGCTGGTCAGCCACATCGGCTACATGGTGTTCGGGGTGGGGTTGTCCACGCGGGCCGGGATGGCGGGCGCGATCTTCTACGTGGTGCACCACATCACCGTGCAGACGAGCCTGTTCCTGGTGGCGGGGATGGTCGAGCGGCGCACCGGAACGACGTCGGTGACCGGGCTCGGCGGTCTGATGAAGGCCACGCCGGTGATCGCGGTGCTGTTCTTCGTGCCCGCCATGAACCTGTCGGGCATCCCGCCCATGTCGGGGTTCCTCGGCAAGCTGCTGCTCGTGCAGGCCGGGCTGGCGGCGGGCGGCTGGCTGCCGGTCACGCTGGTGGCCGCGGGCCTGGTCACGAGCCTGCTCACGCTGTACGCCATCGCCAAGGTCTGGAACAGGGCGTTCTGGAGCGGCGTGCGCGCCGAACGGGTGGGCACGGTCGTGGAGAGCGAGGAGGACACCGGCGAGGACCCGACGGTGACCACGACGTCGCTGCCGGCGGCGCTGGCCGTGTCGGTGACGGCGCTGGTGGTGCTCGGGCTGTCGTTCACGGTGCTGGCCGGGCCGCTGTCGGCGCTGGCCCAGCGGGCGGCGGACGAGCTGATGGCGCGCGAGCCGTACATCACGGCGGTCCTGGGGAGGCAACGGTGAACCTCGACGTGCTGGCGCCGCGGCTGTTCGGCAGGCGGGTGCCGCTGCCGCTGGTCGCCTGGCTCGCGCTGGTGTGGACGGCGTTGTGGGGCGAGCTCAGCGCGGGCAACGTGATCGGCGGGCTGGCCGCCGCGACCGTGGTGACCTGGCTGCTGCCGCTGCCCGCCGTGGACCCCGGCATCAGGGTCAACCCGGCCGGCCTGGTGCGGTTCCTGCTCTGGTTCGCCAAGGAGACGGTGGTCTCGACCGCGCGAGTGGTCTACTGGGTCGTCCGCCCGGACCGGCCGCCGACGCAGGTCGTACGCGTGCGGCTGCGCACGTCGTCGGAGTCCATGATCGTCCTCACCATGGTGGCCATCATGTCCGTGCCCGGCAGCCTGGTGGCGGAGCTCTACCCCGACGAGCGCGAGCTGGCGGTGCACGTGCTGGGGCTGCCCGGCGAGGTCACCGAGGCCGTGCGGGCCAACGTCACGGCGCTGGAGCGGCGCATCGTGGAGGCCTTCGGCACCCGGGCCGACAGGGAGGAACTGCGATGACGACGGTGTATCTGGTGGTGATCGGGCTGCTCGGCTGCGGGGCCGCGGCCACGCTCTACCGGCTGGGGCGCGGGCCGTCCATGCTGGACCGGGCGGTGGCGCTCGACGTGCTGACGGCCATGGCGATGTGCGGCGTGGGGGCGTTCGCGGTGGTCACGGACGACTACTCCGACCTGCCGATCCTGCTGGTGCTGTCGCTGCTGGGGTTCGTCGGCTCGGTGTCGCTGGCCCGGTTCTTCTCGGGAATCTCGCGATGAGCCCGCTCGACGTGGCCTCGGCGGCCTGCCTGCTGCTGGGGTCGGTGCTGGCGCTGGCGGCCGGCATCGGCCTCGTACGGTTCCGCACGACCCTGGACCGCATGCATGCCGGCACGAAACCACAGGTGCTGGGCGTGTTGCTGGTGTTGTTCGCCATGTGGCTGCACCGGCCCACGTGGGCGATCGCGGGCACGCTGCTGCTGGCCGGGATCTCCCAGGTGATCACCGTGTCGGTCGCGGCCTACATGGTGGCCAGGGCCTCCTACGCCCGCGGGTCGTCGGCGCCGCCCGACGACGGCTCGGGCATGCCGTCCGGCGACTGATCCGCCCGGGTCAGCGCCGGCTGGCCGAACCAGGTCCACGACGCCAGCAGGGCGAGCACTCCCACGGTGACCCCCGCCCGTCACCCCCCTTTCACCTTCCTCGGGCGCGGCGCCTAAAACCTGGACAAAATACTGCCCGGGGTGATGGGCAGCTCACGCACGCGATGGCCGGTCGCGTGGTGGACGGCGTTGCCGATGGCCGCGGCCGTGCCGACGATGCCGATCTCGCCGATGCCCTTGCTGCCCATCGGGTTGAGCTCGCCGTCCTGCTCGTCCAGCCAGACCGCCTCGACGTGCGGCACGTCGGCGCAGGCGGGCACGTGATACTGCGCCAGGTCCCTGCGCAGGAACCCGCCGAACTCCTCGTCGGTGAGCGTCTCCTCCATCAGCGCCATCCCCAGGCCCATCGTCATCCCGCCGATGAACTGCGACCTGGCCAGCTTGCCGTCCACGATGCGGCCGGCGGCGAAGACCCCTAGCAGGCGCGGCACTCGGATCTCGCCGGTCACCGAGCTGACCCGTACCTCGGCGAACTGCGCGCCGAAGGCGTGCCTGGCCAGCTTGGCGTCGCCCTTGATCTCGTCGGTGGTGTCGGCGCGGCCCTCCTTGCCGTCCTCCTTGAGCTCCTCGCAGGCCCGTACGACGGCCGATCCCCACGAGGAGGTGCCCATCGAACCGCCCGCGACCGGCGCGTCCGGCAGGTCGCTGTCGCCGAGCTCCAGGTGCACCCGGCCGGGCGCGACGCCGAGCGTCTCCGCGGCGATCCTGGTGAGCGCGGTACGCGCGCCCGTGCCGATGTCGGCGGCGGCCACCTGGACGACGTAGTCGTCGTCGCGCACGAACGCGAAGGCCGTGGCCGGGCGGCGCCTGGCCGGGTAGGTGGAGGCCGCCACGCCGGTGCCGACCAGCCACTCCCCCTCGCGCCTGACGCCGGGCTCCGGGTCGCGGTCCCGCCAGCCGAACCGGCGGGCGCCCTCGCGCAGGCACAGGACGAGGTTGCGGGAGCTGAACGGCAGTCCGCTCTCCGGCTCGGCGTCGGCGTCGTTGACGACGCGCAGCTCGACGGGGTCCATGCCGAGGGCGCAGGCCAGCTCGTCCATGGCGGACTCCAGCGCGTACATGCCAGGGCACTCCCCCGGCGCGCGCATCCACGACGGGGTGGCCACGTCCAGCCGGACCAGCCGGTGCGCGGTGCGCAGAGCGGGCGTGGCGTACATGACCCGGGCCGGGGTCGCGGTCTGCTCGGCGAACTCCACCAGCGTCGAGGTCTGCTCGTACGCCAGGTGCTCGACCGCCGTGAGCCGGCCGCCGGCGTCGGCGCCGAGCCGCAGCCGCTGGATCGTCGGCGTGCGGTAGCCGGTGACGTCGAACATCTGATGCCGGGTCAGCGCGATCTTGACCGGGCGGCCCGCGGCCCTGGCCGCCAGGGCGGCGAGCACGGCGTGCGGCCTGGTGGAGCCCTTCGACCCGAAGCCGCCGCCGACGTGCCTGGACACCACGCGCACGTCCTCCCGGGGCAGTCCGAGCGTCTGCGCGATGGTGTCGCGGTCGGGGGACGCGCCCTGCGTGCTGTCGTAGACCAGCAGCCTGCCCTCGGGGTCCCACACGGCCATGGCGGCGTGCGGCTCCATCGGGTTGTTGTGCAGGACGGGCGTCGAGTACGTCACGTCCACGCTCACCGCGGCTCCGGCCAGGCCCGCCTCGACGTCGCCCTTGACGGTGTCGGCCGGGTAGTTGGGATTGACGACGTCCGGCCGGTAGAAGCCGGGATGGCCGGTGCGCAGGGTCACGTCGTGGTCGTCCGGGTCGTACTCGACGCGCACCGCCGCGGCGGCGGCGCGGGCGTTCTCGTAGGTGTCGGCGACGACGGCGGCGACGATCTGGCCGCGGTAGGCGACGTCGCCGCTCTGGAAGAGCGCAAGCTCGGGGTCGGCGTCCTCGGCCAGCCGGGGCGGGTCCGCGCAGGACAACACGGCCAGCACGCCGGGCATCTCGCGTGCCTCGGCGTCGTGGACGCGCACGACGCGGCCCTTGGCGACCAGCGACTGCACGGGGTAGGCGTAGGCGACGGACTCGATCGGGTATTCGGCCGCGTACGTGGCCAGCCCGGTGACCTTGACGCGTCCCTCGATGCGGTTCACGGTGCCAGCTCCTCAAGGGTGGCGACGATCAGGTTCCTGGCCAGCGGCAGCTTGTAGGCGTTGCGTGGCAGCGGGCGGGCCTGCTCCAGCTCGGCCTCCGCGGCCCGCAGGAACGCCGCGCCGGTGGCGGGCCCCCCGATCAGCAGCCGCTCGGCGCGCTCGGCCCGCCACGGTACGTGGGCCACGCTGCCGAGCGCGATGCGGCAGTCGTTCACGACACCGTCGGAGCCGACGTCGAGCGTCGCCGCGATGGACACGAGCGCGAACGCGAACGACGCCCGCTCGCGTACCTTCCGGTACGTGGACGCCCCCGGAGGGGGCGCGGGCAGCTCCACGGCGGTGATCAGGTCGCCGGGCTCCAGCACCGTGTCCCGTTCCGGCTCGTCGCCCGGCAGGCGGTGCAGCCCCGGCATCGGGATGATCCGGTCGCCTTCCGGGCCGGTGACGTGCACCTCGGCGTCCAGCGCGGCCAGCGCGACCGCCATGTCCGACGGGTGGGTGGCCACGCACGAGTCCGAGGCGCCGAGCACCGCCAGGTTGGTGTGGTCGCCCTCGATCGCCGGGCAGCCGGAGCCCGGGCGGCGCTTGTTGCACGGCCTGCCGACGTCCTGGAAGTAGGCGCAGCGGGTGCGTTGCAGCAGGTTGCCCGCAACGGTCGCCATGTTGCGCACCTGCCCCGACGCCCCGGCCAGCACGGCGCGCGCGAGCATCGGGTAGCGGGCGCGTACCAGCGGGTCGGCGGCGAGGTCCGTGTTGCGTACGGCCGCGCCGACGCGCAGCCTGTCGCCGGCCTGCTCGATCGCGTCCAGCGGCAGCCGGCTGACGTCCACCAGCCGGTCGGGCTCGGCCACGCCCAGCCGCATGAGGTCGACCAGGTTGGTGCCGCCGCCGAGGTACATGGTGCCCGGCCGGTACCGGCGCACGGCGTCGGACGGGCTGCCGGCGCGGGCGTACTCGAAAGGTTTCACGGTGCCGCCTCGCCGATCGCGCTGACGATGTTGACGTAGGCGCCGCATCTGCACAGGTTGCCGCTCATGCGTTCCCTGATCTCCTCGGGCGTCAGGTCGGGGTCGACCACGAGATCGCCGGTGACCGCGCTCGGACCCGGCTCCCCCAGCATGCCCACGGCGGAGCAGAGCTGCCCCGGCGTGCAGTAGCCGCACTGGAACGCGTCGTGTTCGATGAAGGCCTCCTGCAGCGGATGCAGGTCGTCCCCCTCGGCCAGCCCCTCGACGGTGGTGACCTCGGAACCGTCCACGGCCACCGCCAGCGCCAGGCACGCGTTGGCCCGCCGCCCGTCGATGATGACGGTGCACGCGCCGCACTGGCCGTGGTCACACCCCTTCTTGGCCCCGATCAGCCCCAAGCGCTCGCGCAGCAGGTCGAGCAGCGACATCCGCGGGTCGACGTCGACCGCGCGCGGTGTGCCGTTCACCTTCAAGGTGATGTCCATGGCGCACGACTACCCGACGCCCTGACCAAGCAATCCTGAAGACGCCAAATCCAGACGGAGCCTTGATTTGCCCAGTTTTGCGGGGACGCTACCGGGTAGCGCGCGGTCATGAGGCGGGCCATGGACGAACAGACGACGGACTCCGCGGCGATCCTGACCGTGAACGCCGGCTCGTCGAGCCTGCGCCTCGACCTCGTCCAGGGCGGCAGCGTGCTCGACAGCGCGCACGCCGAGCGCGCCGCCGACCCGGGCAGCGCGCGGGAGGAGCTGTCGGCGTTCCTCGGCGGCCACTTCGACCGCGACGTACGGGCCGTGGCGCACCGGCTCGTGCACGGCGGCGACCTCGTACGCGCCCCGGCCGTCGCCGACGACGAGACGGTGTCGGCGTTGCACGGCCTCACGAGCCTCGCGCCGCTGCACCTGCCGCCCGCGCTGGCCCTGCTCGACGCGGCCCGCGAGCAACTGCCCGCCGTGCCGCACGTGCTCTGCCCCGACACCGCCTTCCACTCCGGCCTGCCCGACGCGGCGGCCGTCCACCCGCTGCCGGCCGAATGGCGCAAGCGGCACGGCCTGCGCCGTTACGGCTTCCACGGGCTGTCGTACGCGTGGGCCGCCGACCGGGTGGCCGACCTGCTCGGCAGGCCCCTCGCCGAGCTGGACCTGGTGCTGGCGCACCTGGGCGGCGGCTGCTCGGTGTCCGCGGTGTCGGGCGGGCGCAGCCTCGACACCTCGATGGGGTTCACGCCGCTCGACGGACTGCCCATGAGCAAGCGGTCGGGCAGCGTGGACCCGGGCATGCTGGTGTGGCTGCTGTCGGAAGGCCACCTGTCCGTGGCGGAGCTCGGCGAGGGGCTGGAACGGCGGTCGGGGCTGCTCGGCCTGTCCGACGGGCTGTCCGGCGACACGCGGGACCTGGTCGCGGCCGAGCGCGAAGGCAACGACGCGGCGGCGCTGGCGCTGGACGTGTTCGCCCACCGGGTGAGCAGGGAGATCGCCGCCGCGGCCACCTCGCTCCGACGGATCGACGCCCTCGTGTTCACCGGGGAGATCGGCTGGGACCAGCCGGAGGTGCGCGAGGCCGTCTGCGCGCGTCTCGGCCTGCTCGGCGTGCTGCCTCCCGTACGCGGCAACCGCCGTGACGACGGGCCGGTCAGCGCGCCCGGCGCCGCCGTACCGGTCCTGGTGGTCCAGGTACGTGAGGAGCTGCAGCTGGCCCGCGAGTGCCTGGCCGTGCTCGCGGGCACCGGCTCATGACGCACCGGCCACCAGCGCGCGTCACGCGATCGCAGCCCACGTCCCGCCACCCATGGCCGGAGCCGGGACGTCACCTCATCCCGGGACCGCGCCGCCTTGGGCGTTGCCGGGCTGGCTGAGGGCGCCGGCGGTCCGGCAGGGCCGGGACGGGTCGTGGAACCGGTGCCCCGGACCGTGGTTTGGACGATTGTCGGTGACGGGTGGTTGGATCGCTGCTGTGGAGGCGTCGGTCGAGCAGCTGGTCTACGTCCGCGAGGACGCATACACCGTGGCGCGCATGAGCGCCGACGGCGTGCCCGACTTCGTGGCCGCCGGGCGGGCGCTGGGCGAGGTGCAGCCGGGCGAGACGCTGCGGCTGTTCGGGGAGTGGAGCACGCACCCGCGCCACGGCAGACGGTTCGCCGTGAGCGCGTGCGAGCGGGTGACGCCCTCGTCGGTCCGCGCCATCCGCATCTACCTCGGGTCCGGCCTGATCAGAGGCATCGGGCCGCGACTCGCGTACGCGATCGTCGACCACTTCGGCGAGGCCACGCTCAAGGTGATCGACGCCGAGCCGGAGCGGCTCACCGAGGTGGTCAACATCGGCCCGCAGCGGCGGAGCCAGATCGTGCAGGCGTGGCTGGAGCAGAAGGCGATCGCCGCGCTCATGGTGACGTTGCAGGGGCTCGGCGTCAGCCCGCTGCTGGCGGCGAAGATCTACCAGGTGTTCGGGCCGGATGCCGACGAGGTCCTGGCCGCCGACCCCTACCAGCTCATCGGGCGGGTCAGGGGCATCGCCTTCCGCGTCGCCGACAAGATCGCGCTGCAGTCGGGGGTGCCCGAGCGCAGCCCGCAGCGGGTCAAGGCGGCCCTGCTCGACCGGCTGGAGGCGGCGGGAAGCCGCGACGGCCACTGTTTCGTGCCCGTCGCCGCCCTGGTCAGGGAGACGGCGGAGCTGATCGAGCAGGATCAGGAGCTGGTGCGGCCGATGGTCGACGCGCTCGTGGGCGAGCGCCGGCTGGTCGTGGAGGCCGCTCCTGACCGGCCGGGGCAGGCGGTCGCCTACGCCAAGCACGTCCACGCCCGCGAGGTGGCGCTGACCGAGCAGCTCACCCGGCTGGCGCGGGCCCGCTCCACGCTGCCGCTGCGCGCCTTCCGCGAGGACCCTGAGCTCCACGACGACCAGCGCGCCGCCGTCAACATGGCGCTGACCAGTACGCTCTCCCTCCTCACCGGCGGCCCGGGGTGCGGCAAGAGCCACACGGTCAAGGCCATCGCGACCACCGTCAGGGCGGCGGGCGGCACGGTGACGCTCACCGCACCCACGGGCAAGGCGGCCAAGCGGCTGTCCGAGCTCACCGGGCTGCCGGCCATGACCGTGCACCGGATGCTCGCCCAGCAGCCCGACCCCGACCCCGAGACGCTGTTCGACGAGCGGCCGGCCCAGGCCGACCTCATCGTGGTCGACGAGGCATCCATGCTCGACCTGCACCTGGCGACCCGGCTGACCGCCGCCGTGCCGTCCGGCAGCCATCTGCTGCTGATCGGTGACAGCGACCAGCTTCCGAGCATCGGGCCCGGCGACGTGCTGGCCGACCTGCTGCGCGTCACGGAGATCCCCCGGGTCCAGCTCACCCACGTCTTCCGGCAGGCGGGCGGCAGCGGCATCATCGACGCCGCGCACCGCATCCGTGCCGGCCGGTCGCCGGCGGTGGGCGGCGGGTTCTGGTTCGAGGAGCTCGACGATCCCGAGCAGGTCGCCCGGCGGGTCGCCCACCTGGCGATGGTGGCGATCCCGCGGAAGCAGCAGGTCGAACCCGACCAGGTCCAGGTGTTGTGCCCGATGCGCCGGGGAGAGACCGGCGCCACCGCGCTCGGGCGTCTGATCCAGGACCAGCTCAACCCCACCGCCGACGGCAAGGCCGAGCACTGGTCGGGGGCGACGGTGTTCCGGGTGGGCGACCGGGTCATGCCGATCCGCAACAACTACGACAAGGGTGTCTTCAACGGCGAGACCGCGACCGTCACCGCGGTGGTCCAGGAAGAGCGGATGATCGAGATCCGCACGGACGACGGCGAGAGCGTGCGCTACGGGTTCGACGAGCTCGACGATCTCACCCATTCCTACGCGATCAGCGTGCACCGCTCGCAGGGCAGCGAATACCCGTTCGTGGTCGCGCCGATCGTGGCCGAGTCCGGCGGCATCATGTTGCGCCGCAAACTGCTCTACACGCTGGTCACCAGGGCCAAGGCGTGGGTCGTGCTGGTCGGTCAGCGCGAGGCGCTGGAGCTGGCGGTGCACCGGGTGGGTCATCGCAGGAACACGGGCCTGGCTCGCCGCCTGGCCCTCAGCCTCCAGGGTTGACGTGCCTGAGGGAAACGGTTGACGGGCGCGGGACCATGGCGTGATGGACGAGCGTCGCCTGACACGGATCCCGAAATACCTGGCCCGCCACCTGCGGCACGATCCGCGGCGCATCGGCCTGGAGCTCGACGCCCACGGGTGGGCACCGGCCGACGAACTGCTGCTGGCCGCCGCCTCGCATGGGTTCCCGTTCACGGACGTGGAGTTGCGGCAGGTCGTCGCCTCCAACGACAAGCGGCGCTGCACGATCGCCGGCGGCCGCATCCGCGCCGACCAGGGGCACTCGGTGCCGGTCGACCTCGAGCTGCCCGCCGTAGCGCCGCCCGCGGTGCTCTATCACGGCACCGTGGGGCGGTTCGTGGCGGCGATCAAGGAGGAGGGCTGCGCCCGATGAACCGGCACCACGTGCACCTGTCCCCCGATCGGGAAACGGCCGCGCGGGTGGCAGGCCGCCGCGGCGTTCCCGTGGTGCTCGTGGTGGCGGCCGGGGCGCTGCATCGGCGTGCATGTCAACGCCTGCTCACGTTCCCGGTCGGGGACCCCGCCGTCATCCGCAGACCGTCGCCGCGTCACTGCACGGCTCCCCCGCGGGCCAGCAACGCCGACGCGTGGCGCCCGCGGGAGCGCGGCACCGTGCCGACGGCGGTGGCGGTGTTCCCGACGGACTTCTCGGTCCGGCCGCTGGCCGAGCAGACGCACCACGTGGTGCGGTGGTCGGAGTTCGGTCACGGTGGCCACTTCGCCGCCCTGGAGACGCCGGACGTGCTGGTCACGAGCTGCGGCAGTTCTTCCGTTCCCTCGCCTGACCTGGGTAAAGAACGAGGTGCGCTCCGGCTACCCGTGCGGACGCCGGGTAGCCGGAGCGCATGGGAAAGAAGAAGGAACCGTCCGAGGGTGACGAGGTCACCTGGAGCAGCCACGGCTCCACCGCCAAGGGCAAGGTGGAGAAGAAGCTCACCAAGAGGCAGAAGGAGGCCGGCCGCACGGTCGCGGCCTCTCCGGAAGAGCCCCAGTACGTGGTGCGCAGCGAGAAGAGCGGCAGGAAGGCCGTGCACAGGCCGTCGGCGTTGCGTAAGGAGGGCAAGTGAGCGACGACCGGCGCGCGGTCGCGGCCGAGTTCGGCGAGGCCGTGAACATGACCGCCGGCGAGCTCGAACGCTGGCTGGCCACCGACGAGTCGCAGTCGGTCGGCCAGAAGGACGGCGGCGGCGAGTCGGTCGGCCACGAGTCGGGCAGGAGGATCATCACGCTCCTGCGGAAGAACAAGGGCGAGTGGACGGACGACGACTACGAGCACATGAACAAGGTCGTCGGCTACATCCACCGCCATCTCGCGCAACGTCCTTCCGGCGACGTGACGTCGTCCAGGTGGCGCTACTCGCTGATGAACTGGGGTCATGATCCGCTCAAGTGACGCCGGGCCCCTGGACGGACCGGCGGCTCCGGTGCGCCGGCGCCCCCGGAGGCTGTTACCGTAGTGCGCTGTGAGCAGGGAAGTCTCGTGCTTCGACTGCCGGTTGAGGGTTCCCTAGGGGCGTTCACATGCGTGACATGCGGGGCGGCGGCCGATGGTGAGCGCGACGCCGTCGTTTCCTGCCAGGTTCCGGCATCCCGCCCAGCTCGTGGTCGCCGCGTTCGGGCTCGCCGTGGCCATCGGCACCGCGCTGCTCTCGCTGCCGATCGCCACAGCCGAGGGCGAGGCCACCGACACCGTGGTCGCGCTGTTCACCGCCGCCTCGGCCGTCTGCGTCACCGGGCTGGTCGTGGTCGACACCGCGTCGCACTGGTCGACGTTCGGCGAAGTGGTGATCGCCGGGCTGTCACAGGCGGGCGGCCTCGGCGTCATGACGCTGGCCACCCTGTTCACCCTGCTCGTGTCGGGCCGGCTGGGGCTGCGGACGCGGATCGCCGCCCAGACGGAGACCAAGACCCTCAGCATGAGCGACGTGCGCAGGCTGGGGCGCAAGGTCTTCCTGTTCAGTCTCGCCTGCGAGGCCGTGGCCGCGGTCCTGCTCACGGGCCGCTTCGTCATCGGCTACGGCGAGTCCTTAGGCCGCGCCGCCTATCTCGGGGTCTTCCACGCGATCTCGGCCTTCAACAGCTCCGGATTCGTGCTCTGGCCGGACAACTTCATCCGGTTCGTCGCCGACCCGTGGATCTGCCTGACCATCGCGGTCGCGGCCATCGTCGGCGGGCTGGGTTTCCCCGTGGTGTTCGAGCTGGCCCGGTCATGGCGGCATCCGGGCAAGTGGACGGTGCTGACCAGGATCACCGTCGCGGTGACCGTGACGTTGCTGCTGTTCGGCACGCTCGTCTTCCTGGCCACCGAATGGCGCAATCCCCGGACCTTCGGCCCGCTCGACGACGGCGGCAAGCTGCTGGCCGCCTTTTTCACGTCGGTGATGCCGCGCTCGGCCGGGTTCAACGTCGTGGACATCGGGCAGATGTACCCGTCGAGCTGGCTGGCCACCGACCTGCTGATGTTCATCGGCGGCGGCAGCGCCGGCACCGCGGGCGGCATCAAGGTGACCACGATCGGGATGCTGGCCTTCATCGTCTGGGCCGAGCTGCGCGGGGAGAGCCGGGTGAACATCGGTCACCGCCGGCTCCCCGAGACCACGCAGCGCCAGGTGGTCACGATCACGGTGATGGGCGTCGCCCTCGTGGCCGTCGCCACGTACACGCTGCTCGCGCTCACCCCGCACAGGCTCGACCAGGTGCTGTTCGAGGTGATCTCGGCGTTCGGCACGGCCGGTCTGTCCACCGGCATCACCCCCGCCGTCGGCACGGCAGGGCACCTGCTGCTGACGGTGCTCATGTTCATCGGCCGGATCGGCCCCCTCACCCTGGGCTCCGCCCTGGCACTCAACAGGCGCGCCCGCCACTACGAGCTACCCGAGGAGCGAGTCATCGTTGGCTGAGTACAAGGGCGACCCTGTCGTCGTCATCGGCTTGGGGCGATTCGGCACGTCCCTGGCGCTGGAGCTCACCCGGCGCGGCACGGAGGTGCTGGCCATCGACAGCCGGCCCAAGATCACACAGAGCCTCGCCGGGCGGATCACCCAGATCGCGACCGCCGACGCCACCGACATCGAAGCGCTGCGCCAGCTCGGCGTGCCCGACTTCTACCAGGCGGTGGTGGCCGTAGGCAGCGACGTCGAAGCCAGCATCCTCACCACGTCGCTGCTGGTCGAACTGGAGATCAACGACATCTGGGCCAAGGCCATCAGCACCCAGCACGGCCGCATCCTCAGCCGTATCGGCGCCCACCACGTCGTCTTCCCCGAGCACGACATGGGCGAGCGGGTCGCCCACCTGGTCAGCGGCCGGATGCTCGACTACATGCAGGTGGACGAGGATTTCGCGCTGGCCAAGACCACGCCGCCCAAGGAGTACGTCGGCATCCCGCTCGGCCAGTCCAACCTGCGCCGTAAATACGGCGTCACCATCGTGGCCGTCAAGCCGCCCGGCGAGGAGTTCACCTACGCCACCGCCGAGACCGAGCTCTCGTACGGCGACGTGATCCTCGTGTCGGGCCGCACCGAACAGGTCGAACGCTTCGCCGAGCTGCCATGACGGCTAGGCTCGTGCAGCGGAGGTCATGATGCGCGCACACGCTCTCGCGGCCGAGTTCCCCACGGCCACCTTGGACACCCCGGCGCTGGAGGCGGCCCGGCTGCTCGCCGAACGCGATCTGCCCGGGCTCATCCTGGTCGACGACGCCGGGCTGCCGATCACCATCCTGCCCGGCACGCAGGTGCTGCGCCTCGCGGTGCCCACCTACTGCCGGGAAGATCCGGCGCTGGCCCGGGTGGTCGACGAGGCCCACGCCGACCTGTTCCTGCGGCAGCTCGGGGGGCGCACCGTCCGTGAGTGCCTTCCTGAGCAGCAGCGTGAGCTGCCGGTGGCCGACACGCAGGCGACCGTGCTGGAGCTGGCGGCGCTCATGGCGCGCACGCGCAGCCCGCTGGTGGCCATCGTGGACGACGGCCGGCTGGTCGGGGCGGTCACCCTGCAGGCTCTGCTCGACCGCGCCCTCGCACTGTGACGCTCGCCCGCCGGGCGGGATGAACACC